>JASLHP010000254.1 GCA_030149625.1 Solirubrobacteraceae bacterium | reverse complement strand
GTCAGCGTCGAGCAGCTCGGCGCGTCGGTCGCGCGCAACGCGGCACGCGTCTTCGGCTGGGCATGAGTGCGGTGATCGCACGGCGACCCAAGTCGAGCGCGCGGGCCGAGGAGGGCAGGCACGCAAGCGCGCCGCCGCGCGACGTGGTGCTCGAGGTGGGCGGCGGCGTGGGGGTGCTATCGGAGTATCTGGCGGAGCGGGTGGCACACGTGCACGTCGTCGAGATCGACGAGCGGCTGCGCGACGCGCTGTCGGACGCGACTGACGCCCACGCCAACGTCACCGTGCACTGGGCGGACGCGATGACGCTCGAGCTGAGCGGGCTCGAGCCCGCTCCCGAGAAGGTGGTCGCGAACCTGCCCTACGGTGTCGCCGCGAGCGTGCTGCTGCGCACGATCGAGGAGCTACGGGGCGTGCACACGTGGGTTGCGATGGTTCAGCGCGAGGTCGGCGAGCGGCTGGCGGCCGCTCCGGCTGGGGGCGAGGGCACGAGGTCGAACAAGGGCGCGTACGGCGTTCCGTCGGTGCTCGCGCAGCTGGCTTGTGAGGTGACCGTCGTGCGCGGCATACCGCGGACGGTGTTCCACCCCGTGCCGAACGTCGACTCGGTGCTCGTGTCGATGCGCCGGCGCGGCGCGGCGGCGCGGCGCGGGGCCGCGAGCCGAGAGGTGGATCGGCACGACGGCTGCGCCGATCGCGCCGCGCAGTGCGAGGAAGTGACGCCAGCGCTGCGGGCGCTCGTCGGGGCTGCGTTCGCGCATCGGCGCAAGACGCTCGTGAGCTCGCTCGGATTGGCTGGCGCGTCGAGTGCTCTGGCGCCCCGCTCGCGCGAGCAGCTGCGCGACGCGCTGACGCAGCTTGGCCATCCGGTGGATGTGCGCGCGGAGCGTCTGTCGCCCGAGGACTTTCGGGCGCTCGCGCGCATTCTCCAGCTATGAACGCCGCCCGCGACACGCTCGCGCCTGGCGTGCACCGCGCGATGGCGCCCGCGAAGATCAACCTCGGGTTGTTCGTGGGGCCGACGCGAGCCAAGGACCACAAGCACGAGCTCGTGAGCGTGATGCAGTCGATCTCGCTGGCGGACGAGCTGACGTTGGAGGCGGCGCCGCAAGGTTGTGACGGCGACGAGGTGATCTGCCCGGGCGTGCCGGTGACGAACGGCGAGAACCTGGCGGCGACCGCGCTGCGCGCGTTCCGCCAGAGCACGGGTTGGCGTGCGCCGCCGGTGCGGCTGAGCATCGTCAAGCGGATTCCCGTGGCTGCGGGTCTCGGAGGCGGGTCCGCCGACGCGGCGGCAACGTTGCGCCTCGCCAGGCACGCGTCGGGGCTGGGCGATGAGCGGTTGTTGCGCACGCTCGGCGCGCAGCTCGGCGCGGACGTTCCCGCGCAGATCGCGCCGGGGCGCTGGCTCGCGTGCGGCGCCGGCGAGCGACTGCAGGAGCTCGCGCCCGCCGAGGAGCGTTTCGGCGTGCTCGTGCTGCCGCTGACGGCGGCGCTGTCGACGGCGGCGGTGTACGCGCAGGCAGATCGTCTCGGGCTGGCGCGCACGTCCGCGGAGTTGCGGGAGCTCGACGCGCGACTGCGTGCCGCGTTCGCGCACGCCGCCGCGCTGCCGGCTGCCAGGGAGCTGCTCCACAACGACCTGCAGCGCGCGGCAGCGTCGATGTGTCCCCAGATCGAGGATGCGCTCGCGCAGGCGCGTGACGCCGGCGCGGAGCTGGCGCTGGTCAGCGGCTCCGGGCCGACCGTGCTGGGGTTGTTCGCGTCGCTCCACGCCGGAGGCTCGCTCGAAAGCGGCGCCGAGCGTGCGCGGGCCGCGGCGGCGAGTTTCGCGCAGCGTGAGCCGAACGCGATCTACGCGTCGCCCGTCGACGGGACGTTCGCGCGCGCCGTCACGCTCGACGCGGGTCCGACACGAGCAGACGACGCCTGCGTGCGTAACAATCCCCGCGAGATCCCATGACGAGGGCACAGATCAACGAGCTGGTGGCGGCGGGCGCCGGAGTCGCCAGCCTTGTGCTGTTCGCCGGGCTCGTGCTCGTGCCGGTGTGGTCCTCCTACTCGCGCGTCTGGCAGCGTCTGGCGGCGACCGTGCTCTCGTTGTACGTGCTTGCGGTGCTCGTCGGCGCCGGGGTGGTCGGCGCGCTCGCCGCCGTCTACTTCTGGGGCTGACCGGCGTGTCAGATCTGGCCGCGCTTGACGCGATTACCGAGGCCGTCGAGTCGGGCGCCGGCCTACCCGAAGTCGTACGCGCCGCCGCGAGGGCGCTCGACGCGAGCCTCGCTGTGATCGACGCGTGGGGGGCCACTCTGGCTGTGGCTGCGCGCTCTCCGGCAGAGGAGCGCTCACTGCTGGCGCAGGGCGAGGGCGTCATCAGCGCGCCGTTGCGCGTCGCCGACACGGTCGTCGGCACGCTGCACATGCGCGTCAAGGCAGCGCCGAGCGACTCGATGCGCCGGTTGCTGTTGACGATGATCGCCTCGGAGGTGGAGCGCGTTCGCGCACCCGAGCGTGTCTCGGAAACAGCGTCGGCCGATTTCCTGCGCGCGATCCTGAGCCGCGAGCTGACCGATGGCGCCGCGCTCGTGGAGCGGGCCAAGGAACTGTCGCTGGCGATCGACGACGGCGCGAGCATGCTCGTCGCGCGTGCGCATCCGCAGTCGCCCACCGACGAGGGCTGGCGCGGCCGCGTGCGCGCGGTCGCGGAGCGCGGCGCACGCGCCGTCGCGAGCCGCTCGATCGCGGCATTGTCGGAACGCGACGGCATTGCCGGCGCGGAGGTGCTCGTGCTCGTGCCGGGCGGTGAGGAGGCCACCGCCGCGCGAGCTGCCGAAGCGGTGCTGCACGAGATGGAAGCGAGCCTCGCTGGCTACATGTTCGCGCTCGGGCGCAGCCGCGTGACGGAGAAGCCCGCGGAGCTGCCGCGCGCGGCCAGCGAGGCGCTGCTCGCGGCGAACGTCGCGCAGGGCTCCGCCGACGGCGCCGCGCTCGCGTTCGACCAGACCGGCGCCTACCGCCTGTTGCTGTCAGCAATGAGCGAGAACCCGAGCGAGCTGCAGCGCTTCTACGCCGAGACGGTCGAGCCGCTGGTCGCCTACGACGAGCAATACGAGACCGAGCTGGTGCGCACGCTCGAGACGTTCCTCGAGGCCGACGGCAACGTCGCCGGCACCGCGCAGCGCCTCTTCACCCACCGGCACACGATCTATTACCGCCTCGAGCGCGTGCGTGAGCTGTCCGGTCTCGACGTCAGCTCCAGCGACGGCCGCGAGAAGCTGAGCCTTGGCCTGAAGTCGATGCGCGTGCTCGGCATCGCCTCGAGCGGTGGCCCCGCGTCGGAGGCCGGCGCCGAAGGTGGCCGCGTGCCGCGGCGCTCGGGTCGACGCGCCTAGAGAGCGGGCGCGGCGCTCGTGACGAGCGCTACGGACGTGCGAGCCGCGAGGTCGATCACGTACGTGGCGCCGCGGCCCTTCGGGCGCAGGATCGCCGGCACTGCTGGCGTCGCGAATGCCCCCGCGTCGCTGTATTCGGCGCCGAGCATGACTTCGCGGTGTCGCGGCGAGGCGAGCCACGCCGCGACGATGCGTGCCGGCGTCGTGTCGCCGCCGGTGCCCCACGCGATGTTCTCGCCGACGGCGATGCGCGCGGCCGGTCGCCGGTAGCGGGTGACCGCGACCAGCGACATCGGTGTTCGTCCCGAGGGCTGGTCGTCGGCGAAGTAATCGCCGCGCACCATGCTCGTCGCCTGGTTCGCCGCGACGCGGGTCAATGTGCGGTTCGCGAGCAGCGGGCGCAGGCCGTGCGCGAGCCGCAAGCGGTTGATGAGGCACAGGGTCGCCGCGCCAACCGCGCGCGCGTTGCGCGCGCTCGGCCGCAGGCGCGCGCCGCGGCAGGAGGCGTGAGCCGCGGACCCCTTCGCGGTCGCGGCGGTCGCGTTCCCGGCGGTCGCGTTCCCGGCGGTGCCCGCCGCGAGCGCCGCTGTCGTCGCGAGCGCTGTCGCCAGCATCGCGCTGCACGCGAGGAGCGCTGCCTTCGACGCTTTGCTCGCGTGTGCTGTC
>JASLHP010000064.1 GCA_030149625.1 Solirubrobacteraceae bacterium | reverse complement strand
GAAGCGGACGCCCCTGTCTCGATGACGCACGACGAACGTGCGGACATCGGCCGTCGTACGGTCTTGGACGTCGTGCGTGGGGTCTGCGAGGAGGCGGGCGAGCTTGACTCGGATTGGTTCGCGGTGAGCTCTGGTCGCTAGTCGCACGGGCCTGGCACGCGCCGTGTGCGCCTGCGTGCCGCTGGCGCTCGGCGCGGTCCCGCTTGCGGGGCTGCTCGGGGTGGCGCCGGCGTCGGCCCGCGCCGGTGGACGGCTGAGGCCGGCGCTCGCGGTCGCCGACCTGAGGCACGCCGCCGTGTCCTCGGCCGCGCGTCGCCCGCCGCGCGTAAAGCAATCGATTCCGCTGAAGGACAGGCCGATCCCGATCTCGGTGTCGAGTGGCGAGAGCGCGGAACCGGCGCCGCCGGTCCCGCGCAACTTCCTCGGGCTGTCGTTCGAGGTGGGCAGTCTGGCCACGATCGCGAGCTACTCGAGCAGCGGCGACCTGGTGACGATGCTGCGCTCGTTGGGCACAGGCGTGCTGCGCTTTGGCGGTGTCACGGCGGACGAACAGATCGCGTGGAGCGAACCGCGGCTGCAGCGGCCGGCGTGGGCTCGCGGTGTGCTGGAAGCTGGGAGCCTCTACGGACTCGGTAGCCTCGCGGCCGCCAGCGGCTGGCACGTGCTGCTGACGCTCGGTCTTGGCCACTTCGAACCCCAGACCGCCGCGGGCGAGGCCGCGGCCGCGAAGGCGGCGCTCGGGGAATCGCTGGACGCGATCGAGCTCGGCACCGAGCCCGACTCCTACGCTCGGCACGGCCTGCGCTCGCAGCCGTGGACGCCGGTGCAGTACAACGAACAGATCGCGTCCTACCGCAGCGCGATCGAAGCGCTCGCGCCTGGCATCCCGCTCGCCGGCCCGGACACGTCGGGGTCGAGCGCCTATGAAAAGTGGGGGTTGAGCGAGGCCATCTACGAGCATCCGGCGCTGTTGACCGGCCATCACTACCCGCTCGGCTGCGCCGAACAGCCGCCGCCGAGCATCGCGCGCCTGCTCAGCCCCCGGATCCGCGAACTGGAGGAAGGCTCGCTGCTGCGCTACCTGTTCGTGGCTCGCGAGACCGAAGTCCCGTTTCGGCTCGACGAGACGAACACCGTCTCCTGCGGCGGCGTGCCTGGCATCAGCAATACGTTCGCGTCGGCGCTGTGGGCGGTCAGCTACTTGACGCAGGCGATGAGGCTGGGCGCGTCGGGGATCAACCTGCAGGGCAACCCCGCCAACTGCGAAGGCTATACGCCGCTCTGTGCGCCGAACGCCGAAGACCTCGCGGACGGCACGCTCGTCGCGCAGCCGGAGTGGTACGCGCTGCTGCTCGCCAGGTCGCTGCTCGGCGAGCGCCCGCTGCACACGACGATCGCGCCCGCTCACAGGCCGAATGTCGAAGCCTCGACGTTCCAGGCCGCCGATGGCGCGCTGCAGTACGTGCTCGTCGACGACGACCTGCCGGGTGCGCGCAGCGTGGCCGTGCACCTGCACGTGGGAGCCGGTTTCCACGGCGCGACGATCCTCTCGCTGACCGCGCCCTCGCCCGAAGCGCTGACAGGGGTCGAGTTGGGAGGGCAGGCCGTCGCCGGCGACGGCGCTTGGACGCAGCCGGCGCGGCTGCCGCACGCCAGCAACAGCGGCGGCGTGGTGACGGTCGATCTGCACCCGAGCAGCGCGGCGCTCGTGACCGTCGCGCCACTGAGCGAATGAAAGGCGGCCGCTGGTGATGTCCCAGGTGGGCGCCGACGCCGAGCTGATCGACCTCTGCCACCTGGGACGCGCGCAGGTCATCGGTGCGTGGCGTGTGGGCGAGGTGATCGTCGACCCGGGGCCGAGCAGCTGCCTGGAGAAGCTGCTGCCCGTGCTCGAGCGTCATCCGCCGCGGGCGCTGGCGCTGACGCACATTCACCTCGACCACGCCGGCGCGACCGGCTCGATCCTGCGCCGCTTCCCCGACGCCGAGGTGTGGGTGCACGAGCGCGGCGCGCGGCACCTCGTCGACCCGGCCAAGTTGCTGGCCAGCGCGACGCGTCTGTATGGCGCGGACATGCAGCGTCTTTGGGGCGAGGTGGCGGCCGTGCCCGCGGAGCGGCTGCGCGTGCTCCGCGGCGGCGAGACGCTCGGTGGCTTTCGGGTGGCCTACACGCCGGGTCATGCCTCACACCACGTCTCCTACCTGCACGAAGCGAGCGGGCGCGCGTTTACGGGCGACGTCGCGGGGGTGCGCATCGGCGGCGCGTGTGTGCTCGCACCGACGCCGCCGCCCGACATCGACCTCGATGCATGGCGTGCGTCGCTCGAGCTGATCGAAGCGTGGCGTCCGCGAAGCCTCGCTCCCACGCATTTCGGGTCATACGATGACGTCGAGGAGCACCTCGCGGCCCTGCGCGAGCAGCTCGGGCGCGCACGCGAGCTGGCCGAAGCGGGCGAGGAGGCGGCATTCGCGACCGCGATCCGCGAACACGTGCTCAGCTCGAGCACGCCCGAGGCGGCCGCCGTGTACGAGCAGGCAATGCCGCCCGCGCAGAGCTTCCACGGCCTCGTGCGTTACCTGGAGCGATCGGCGGAGAGCCCAGCATCGGACTCGAACCGATGACCCCTTCCTTACCATGGAAGTGCTCTACCAACTGAGCTAGCTGGGCGGCGCGAGAGGCACTGTAGCGCGCCTGGCCGAGCGTCAGCCTCAGGCGATGCCCTCGAGCAACTCGGAGGGCGAGTTCAGCTCGAGTCCCCGGGCGAGGATCACGATCGTCTCCAGTCTTGGCGAGCGCTTGCAGCGCTCGAGCAGGCTGATCTCCGTGCGGTGCAGATCGCAGAGATCCGCCAACGCCTCCTGTGAAAGACCTGCCCGGCCACGGTGAAGCCGGAGGTTGGCGGCAAATTGCTTACGGACAGTTTCCACCGTTCCAACTCTCGCGTCGCGCAGACGAAAGTTCCACAGACAGTCGTCTTATGCAGCTGACTGTCTGCAGTGGTTTCCGCTAGATAGAAACTACAAGCCACTAAATTGACAAATATCTGCGCGAACGCGATTCCGGCGATTTCGCGTTCTGTCGCGCCGGTCGGCTGCGTTGCCGTCGCTCGGCTCGCGGCTAGGCTGTGGCGGTGCGCATCGTCATCTCCGACGACTACGTCGAAGTCAGGCTCGCGCCGTGGCAGAAGCTGCTTGGCCTGATGCGAGACATCCGCGCCCGGCGCGCGGACATCAGCGACGTGCGCGTCGTCGACGAGCCGGTCCGCGAGGCGATGCACAGTGGCATCAAAGTCGGCCTACGCGTGCCCTGGCTGTGCTTCGTCGCCCGCACCATCCGTCTCGACGAAGCCTTCGTCGTGCGCCGCGGCGTGCCCGCGCTGTCGTTCGCGCTCGATGACGGCACGCCCCTACGCCGGGTGCTCGTCAGCACGCGCGATGCCGAGGAGCTCGCGCGCAGGCTGCGGGCCGGCGTCTGAGCTAGGTCGAGTTTTCGGCGCTGCGCAGGCCGCGCAGCATCCAAATCGTGAACAGCGCGATCAGCGCCAGCGCGGACACGTACGCGAGCAGCGTGTGGTTGTGGGCGCCCGAGATCAGCCCGCGACCGGCGTCCAGGAACGCGGTTGCGGGGTTGATGCTCGCGACCGCGTGGATCCAGCCCTTGAGCAGGCCGAGGGGCACGTACACGGGCGCCAAGAACAGCAGCAGGAAGACGGGCGTCTGCATCAGCGGGCCCGCCTGGATCGAGCGGAAGCGGAACGCGACGCCGGCGGCCCAGCCGTAGCCGACGAGCGTCAGCAGCGCCGCGAGGCCGTACAGGCCGAAGATGTCCACGCCGTCGCCCGTGATGCGCATGCCCGTGGCCAGCGCCACCGCGCTGACGACGCTCAGCGTGATCGCCGCACGCGTCAGCGCCACCAGCGCGTAGCCGAGCGCGATCCCGCGGCGATCCTCCGCCGCGAGCATCAGCCGGCGCGCGAAGCCGCTCTCAAAGTCCGACGCCAGCGTGAAACCCGTGAACAGGCCGCCGAACATCGCCGCCTGGCACAGCACGAACACGAATTGAAATGCCGTGTAGCCGGCGGGGAAGTGAAAGCCGGGCACGTCGCCCAGCGCTGAGAGCCCGCCCGCGAAGCTCGCAAGGAAGACCAGCGGGAACACGAGCGATGGCACGAACAGGTCGGGACGCCGCACGTATGTGTGCAGGCTGCGCCACGCGATCGTGCGCGCCACGCGCCAGATGCTTCCGTGGCTCGTCATGTTCGCTGCAGCCTCGTTCGCAACGCCCCAGCCACGCCGAGCAGGGCAACCAGCGTGAGACCGACGGCTACCGCGAAGCCGCGCCACAGCGCGCTCCCATCCCATCCATATATGTAGAGACTCCTGAACCCCTCGATCAGGTAGGAGATCGGGTTGACGTTCGCGATCGCGTGAAACCAGCCCGTCTTCAGCAGGTTGCGAGGCAGGCTGCCCGAGGACAGGAAGATGAACACGAAGAACAGCGGGAACAGGCCCTGCACCGCCTCGCCTGAGCCCGTGCGCAGTGCCGCCGCGCAGCCCAGCGCGCCGAAGCCCACCGCGGTCATCGCGCCGAGCACGAGGATCACGAGCACGCCGCCCACGCCCGCGTCCAGGTGCGCGCCAGCGACGACGCCCATCAGCATGTACACCGCCGATTGCAGCACTCCGAGCGCGGCGACTCCGACGAGCAGGCCCGCGATCAGCGACACGCGCCGCAGCGGCGTCAGCGCGAGCCGGTTGAAGAAGCCGCTCTCGATGTCCTCGGCGAGGTTCGTGCCGGTGTTGATCAGCGAGAACATCCCGCCCTGGATGAACGCCACGGCGATCGCGAACGATATGTAGGAGTGCGTTGGGAAGCCCGGCAGCCGCGTCGCCGCCTTCAGCCCGCTCGCGTTGACGGCCAGCAGGATCAGCGGGAAGAACACGATCGGGAACAACTGAAAGGGCTGGCGCAGCGTCTTTCGCATCGAGCGCCTCGCCAGCACCCCGATCTGCGTCGCCTGCTCGCTCATGCCTCAGCGCTCCCGAGTCCGTCGTGCGTGGCGCTCGCGTCGCCGGGTGGCTCGCCGTGCGGCTTGGCGTCCTGTGGTCCGCTGTCGTCGTCGTCCGCGTCGCCGGCGCCCTCGAGCGAGCGGCCGGTCTTGGCGAGGAACACGTCGTCGAGCGTCGGCGAGTGCAGCCTCAGATCGGCGATGCCGATGCTCTCGGCGTCGAGCGTGCGCACGATCTCGGCGACGTCGCTGATGCCCTCGGGCAGGCGTACCGCGACACCGTTGGCCGACGCGGCCGCCTGCTCGCCGAAGCGATAAAGGGCCGCGGCGAGGCGCTCGCGCTCGCCGGGATCCCGCGGGATCACCTCGACGCTGGGGCGTCCGATCGACGCCTTCAGCTCGCCCGGCGTGCCTTCCGCGACGATGCTGCCGCGATCGATGATGCCGACGCGATCCGCGAGCACGTCGGCCTCCTCGAGGTATTGCGTCGTCAGGAACACCGTCACGCCGTCGTTCGCGAGCCGGCGCACCTCGTCCCACAGCGCCGCGCGGCTCTGCGGGTCGAGACCGGTCGTCGGCTCGTCGAGGAACAACAGGCGCGGACGGTGCACGAGCGCGAGGCCGAGGTCCAGCCTGCGCTTCATCCCGCCGGAGTAGCCGCCTACCTTCCTGCCGGCTGCGTCGGTCAAGCCGACGCGCTCGAGCAGTTCCGTGCCGCGTCGCTCGGCCTCGGCCCCGCCGAGTCCGTGCAGCGCGCTCTGCAGGCGCATGTGCTCGTGGCCGGTCAGGAACGGGTCGAGCGCGGACTCCTGCAGCGAGGCGCCGATCGTGCGGCGCACCTGCGGACCCTGATGCACGACGTCGAGTCCCGCGACGCGAGCGCTGCCCGAGGTGGGGGGCAGCAGCGTCGTCAGCACGAGCACCGTCGTCGACTTGCCGGCGCCGTTGGGGCCGAGGAAGCCGTAGATCTCGCCCGGCGCGACGCGCAGGTCGATGCCGTCCACCGCACGCACGCCGCCCTTGAAGTCGCGCACGAGGCCATCGACCTCGATGCCGTTGTCGCCCATGCTCGTCGCGCCGCTCACAACGCGCTCTCCGTGGCCGGCGTGCGCGGCGAGGGAGAGGGCTCGACGCGCAGCAGCCGCGCGGGCATGCTCGGCAGCCACCAGTTCCACTTCCCGAGCAGCGAGACCACCGCGGGCACGAGCAGCGCGCGAATCACCGTCGCGTCCAGCAGGATGCCCGCCGCGAGACCCGTCGCCAGCACTTTGATTTCGGTCTCCGGCCCCGACGCCAGCGACACGAACGCGAGGAACAGGATCAGCGCCGCGCTCGTGACCAGGCGCCCCGTGCGTCCGATGCCGCGCACGACGGCCGTGTTCGTCGAGCCCGTCGCGTCGTACTCCTCGCGCATGCGCGCCAGGATGAACACCTCGTAGTCCATCGACAGCCCAAACAGGAACGCGAACACCATCAGCGGGATCCACGCTGTGATCGAGCCCGTCGCCGAGATGCCCCAGATCAGGCTGGAGCCGTGTCCGCGCTGCCACACCAGATCGAGCACGCCCCACGCCGCGCCGACGCTGATCACGTTCAGGATCACCGCCTTCAGCGGCAACAGCAGCGAGCGGAACGCGCGTGCCAGCAGCACGAACGTGATCAACGCGATCAGCGCGATCATCAATGGGAAGTTGCCGTACACGGCGTCGATGAAGTTCTGATTTTGAGCGCCGATGCCGCCCAGGCGCACGTCCGCCCCGGCCCTGTGCACCACCGCGCGCACGCGTTCCAGCGTGTCGCGTCCCGCCGCGGTCGAGGCGTCGGGGGTCGGGAACTCGTCCACCACCGCCGCGCCGCCAGCTCGCCAGCTCGCGAGCGCCGGCGCGACCGCGCCGTGCACGCCCGGCACGCGTGCAAGCGCGCCGGCGACTCGCGCCGGCTGGGACGAGCCGCCCACCAGCACCTCGCCCGGCACGAGCACGCCTGAGCCGATGCCAGCGCGCTCGAGCGCCTCGAGACCCTGCTTGGCGTCGCCCTGCTTGGCGATCGTGTTCACGTTCGAGGTTCCGAGCTGCAGGCTCGTGGCCGCGAGCACGAGCGCCGCGAGCACGAGCGCCGCGCCCAGCGCTGCCACCCAGCGCCCGCGCACGACCAGGTTCGCCCAGCCCGTCCACGCGCGACTGGCCTGCTCGTCGTCGCGAACGTGCGGCCAGTCGAGACGCGGGCCAAGCTTGCTGAGAACCACCGGCAGCAGCGTTATCGCCACGAAGACGCTGATCAGCGGGATCAGCATGCCGCCGTATCCGACCGAGCGCAGGAACGGCACGGGCAGCGCGACCAGCGCGAACAGGCCGATCGCGACTGTCGTGCCGCTGAACACCACCGCCCGCCCCGCGGTCTGCATCGCGCGTTCGATCGCGGCCTCGTCCGCAAGCCCGTGCGCGCGCTCCTCGCGCCAACGCACCACGACGATCAGCGCGTAGTCGATCGACACGCCCAGCCCGATCAGCGCGATCAGGAACTGCACGATCGGCGAGACTTCCGTGACCGTCGTCAGGCCCCACACGACCAGGAACGTCGTCAGGATCGAGGCGATCGCCATCATGATCGGCACGAGCGCGAGGAACGAGCCGAACACGAACGCCAGTACCAGCAGTGCGCCGAGGCCGCCCAGCATCGCCTCGAGCAGGACGCCAGGTCCCTTGCCGCCGCCGCTCTGCGCCGACAGTGCGTCATAGCCCGTCACGTGCACGCGCGCGCCCGCGACGGTCGCGCCGGCGAGCGCCGCGGTCGCGTGTTTGGCGGCTTCCGGGTTGGCTTCGAAGGCTTCCGCGGGGTCTGGCGGCGGGTAGGCGATCACGAACGTGGTGCGGCGATCGCTCGACAGGAACGCGGCGCTGTGCGTGCTCGCGTACCCCGCGAGGCGCGCGCCCGGCAGCGTGCTCTGCAGGCGCGCTTCGACGGCGCGCAGTTCCGACTGGACGGACGGCGAGCTCATCGCCGCGCCCGCCGGCAGCGTCACCACGGCCAACAGCGGCGCGCCGTTGCCGCCGGTGCCGCGGAAGTCGCGCTTGATCCGCTGGTTGGTGACGAACCCTTCCTTGCCCGGCACGGAGAACTTTTGTTTGAGCGCTTTGGTCGCCGACCCCGCCGAGGCTCCTCCCACGATCGTCAAGACCAGCCAGAACGCCACGACGATGCGCTTGTGCGCGAGTACCCAGCGGGTTATCGATGACATGCTCAGCTTCCTTTCTCCGCCGGCGGGCAGGATCGCGATGTACGTGCGCCAAACCGGAGGCCGGCCTTGGAGCCGAACTCATCGCTTCGGCTTCGGTCGCGGCGCCCCGCTCGACCTGCATACACGCGGCATATCCATTATTGGATGTAATGGTTCTTGGCGGAACGATCTATAGCATATATGTTTCGGCCACGATATGATCTTCGGGTGAGGGTTGACGATGCGCGGGCGACGGAGAGCGCGGCTGCCGGGGACGGCTCCTGGTCTTGCGACGGCGCGGGCCCGGTCGCGCAACCGGTGGACCCGCCGCTGCGAGCCGTCGGGTTCACCGTTTCGTCGATC
>JASLHP010000198.1 GCA_030149625.1 Solirubrobacteraceae bacterium | reverse complement strand
GATACGGAGCTGATCGCCGACCCCCATGCCGGTCATTTTACCGGAGAGACCGCGCTCCGCTGCGCAACTCCGCCCCGCTGCGCTCGGCGCTGCTCGAATCGCGCGGCGACGGCGCCTGCGACGTGCGCGCGAGGCGCATCGCGAGCAGCGCTATGTCGTCGCGCAAGCGGCCGCCCGCTTGCGCGAGCGCGGCGCTCTCGATGCGCCGCAGAGAGCCGTCGAGCGAGTCGCGCGCGACCTCGGCGCAGATCTCGAACAGCCACCGCTCGTCGAGTTGCGGGCCATCCCGGCGGGACTCCGGCAGCCCGTCGGTGTACAGCAGCAGCGTCTCGTCGCGGCGCAGCTCGACGTCGAGCTCGTTGATCTCGATCGGGTCGAGCACGCCCAACAGCGTGCCCGGCACGCCGACCCTGCGGCAGCCGCCGTCGGCCGCGATCACGAGCGGCGGCGGATGACCCGCGAGCGCGACTCCGAGTGCCGCGCCCGTGGCGCGCGGCTCGATCGTCACCAGGCACACGGTGCACAGGTCGGCTCCCGCCGGCTGGCGGCGCAGCGCCTCGTGCAGGGTGCCGAGCATCGCCGTCGGGCTCAGGCCGAGCATCGCCGCCGCGCGCAGCGTGTGCCGTGCCAGCGCCGTCACGCCGGCCGCACGCGGGCCCTTGCCGCAGACGTCGCCGATCACGAGCATCCAGCGGCCGGGGCCGTAGGGCAGCACGTCGTAGAAGTCGCCGCCGACGTCGTTCAGCTCGCCCGCCGCACGGTACAGGGCCTCGATCTCGACGCCGGGAATCTCGGGCAGCGATTCCGGCAGCAGCGCCGCCTCGAGCACCTTCGCGATCCGCGTGCGCTCCGTGTACAGCCGCGCGCTTTCGACCGCCGTTCCCGCACGCCGGCCAAGCCTCTCGGCGAGCGCGAGGTCGTTGTGCGTGAGCCGCCGCGCCGAGTCGGAGGAGACGAGCGTGATCGCGCCGAGCGTGCGCGCGGGCGCGGCCAGCGGCACGATGATCACCGACTTGGCTTCGATCGCCTCGAGCAGCGCGAGGTGAACGTTGTCGCGCGCGTAGGCCGCGAGCGCGTCGGCGTCGATGTCGGTGTAGAGGCGCGCGCGCCTGCTGCGGATCACCTCGGGCACGCCCAGCGGGTCCTCGAGCGCCGGCCGGTAGCCGCGGTCGAGCTGCTTGGCCAGCTCCAGGCGGCTCGGGTCGCTGTGGTGCACGGCCACGCGCTCGATCTCGCCGCGCTCGTCGAGCACGTCCACGGCGCACCAGTCGGCGATACGCGGCACCGCCAGGCGCGCGATCCGATTGAGCGTCTCGGCATAGTCCATCGAGGAGGCGAGCACGCGGCTCGCCTCGGCCATGAAGCTCTCCGCGAGCTGCGCGCGCTTGACCTCCGTGATGTTCTCGAACACGTTCACCGCATACAGCGTGCGACCGCTGTCCGGGTCCGTGACTGGCGAGGAGCGCACGATCAGCCAGCGCTCCTCGCCCGTCGCGCGCACGACGTTGCGGACCAGCAGCGGCTCGTGCGGCGCACCCGCGAACAGGCGCCGGCCGGGCATGCGCTCGAGGTCGAGCTCGTGACCCTGCTCGTCGGTCACCAGGAAGCGCGGCATGATCGTGCCCGGCACGGCGTCGATCAGCTCGCCCGGACTGCCCGCGCCGAGCAACTCGGCAGCGGCCTGGTTGGCGAACACCATGCGGCCGTCGGCGTCGGTCATCGTGATCGCCTCCGCGAGGTTCACGAGCGCGGCCTCCAGACGCCGCTCGACGCGGCGCACCTCCGAGAACAGCCGCGCGTTGTCGATCGCCAGCGCGGCGCGCCGCGCGAGCTCGCAGGCGAGATCGAGGTCGCTGCTTCGATACGGCTCGCTGTCGCCGAGCCGCAACAGCGACAGCGCGCCGAGCGTGCGCCCGCGCGCGAGCAGCGGCGCGACCACCGCCGAGTGGTAGCGGTTGTCGATCATGAAGCGCGCGTGCTCCGAGCCCTGCGCGAACGAGCGCATCAGCGCGTCGCTCATCTGAGCCTGCAGCTCGGGTTCGCCGCTGCGAATCACGCGCGCGACCGGATGCTCGCCGTCCGGGTCGAGCGGATGGCGAGCGCGCAGGCGCTCGAGCGCGGGCGCGATCGCGGGGTCGGCCGCGGCCACCGCCACCTCGGCGATCGAGCCGTCCTCGTTGCGCAGATCGATCACGCACAGGTCCGCCAGACGCGGCACGGTCAGCCGCGCGACCTGATTCATCGTCGTCGTCAGATCGAGCGAGCTCGCCATCACCGCGCCCGCCTCGACCAGCAGCTCGATCGCGACGTCGTGCGCCGCGACACTCAGCTCGCTGACATTGGACGATTCGGTCATAGCCTGCTCTCCGCGCGGATCGCGAGCTCGAACCATACGCGCGTTCCGCCTTCGCGATCCACTCCCCAGCAACTGGCCTGCTGGGCCACGAGGAACAGACCGTAGCCGCCCGTCGCGCGCGAGGGATCGCGGGCGGCCGCGACGAAGCCGCTGCCACGGTCGATCACCTCGATGCGCACCGCATCGCGCGCGAGCATGCGTGCGCACAGCAGGATGCCGCTGCCGGCCGGCGCGTCGGAGTGCAGCACAGCATTGGACACCAGCTCTGAGACGAGCAGCGCGAGCGTGTCGCGCTCGCGCACCGAAAGGCCGCCCCGCTCGACGAACGTCGCGACCGCCGCTCGCGCGCGCGCCGGCGCCCGCGGGTCGCGCTCGAAGCTCACGCGCAGGCTGTGCGGGTTCTGGGCGTAGGCGGAGTCGTCGGCGGGCGCGGTCATAGCGCGGTTGCCGGTGCGTCGCGCGAGCAGCCGGCTGGCAGCGGCCGACTCGCGCCCACAACGACAAGGACAAGGTTAGGTCTTCCCTCTCGCGAGTGTCTCTAATCTCGATCGCGGCTGGATCTAAGCTCGATCGCGGCTGGACGCAAGCACGCGACCGGCGTCAGAGCGCTCCTCGACCCGCGGCGCGTGCTGGCGGTCGATCTCGAACCAGATGCAGCCCGCATCGTCGTCCACATCGAGCGACCAGCGATCCGCGAGCCCGTCCATCAGCAGCAGACCGTC
>JASLHP010000400.1 GCA_030149625.1 Solirubrobacteraceae bacterium | reverse complement strand
CGCGATTCGCTCGCCGGCAAGGCATGCGCGCCCGGCGAGCGAATCGCGCGAGTGCTCGCGCGCGCGGGACTGCCCGAGGGCCTCGTGCGCGTCGTGCACGGCGGCGCCGACGTCGGCGTGGCACTCGCCAAGGCACCCGTCAGCAAGGTGCTTTTCACGGGCTCGCCCGCGGTCGGGCGGGTCGTCGCGCGCGCCTGCGTCTCGCGCGAGAAGGAGGTCACCGTCGAGCTCGGCGGCAAGGACGCGATGCTCGTGCTCGCCGACGCGCACCTGCGCCGCGCGATCGCCGCCGCGCTGTGGGCCGGCTGCGCCGCGGCCGGACAGGCACGCGGCTCGATCGAGCGCGTGTACGTCGCACGCGAGGTGCACGAGCGCTTCCTCGCCGGTCTCGTGAGCGGCGCGCGCGCGCTCACGGTCGGCGACCCCGCCGACCCGCGCGTGCAGGTCGGCCCGCTCGCCTCCGCGCGGCGCGCCGAGCACGTCCACGCGCTCGTGCAGGAGGCGATCGCACAGGGCGCGCGACTGCACTGCGGCGGGCCGATCAGCCCGCCTGGCTGCTCTGGCGCGTTCTATGCGCCCACGGTGCTCAGCGCCGTCGGCGCCGAGCTGCGCGTCCTGCGAGAGCCGATCGACGGGCCGGTGCTGGTCGTCGTCGCGGTCGATTCGATCGACGAGGCGATCGCCGCCGCGAACGACGGCGACTACTGCCTCGGAGCCTCGGTGTGGACGGCCGACCGCTACCAGGGCATCAGGATCGCGCGGGAGCTGCACGCCGGCATGGTCTGGCTCAACGACCACCTCCCCGGCCCGACCGTCTCCCGGGGACCGTGGGGGGCAGCCGCCGGCGGCGGGCTCGGCCGCACGCTCGGCCAGGCCGGGCTGCGCGCGTGCGCACAGGAAAAGCTCATCACCTGGGATCCGCCGGCAATGCGCGGTTTGTGGTGGGGTCCCTACGACGCCACCAGCGTGAAGGCCATGCGCACCGTCGCCAAACTGCGCTCGCAGCGCGAGTCGGACCGCGACCGCGCCTGGCGAGGTGGCGCGCTCGCGCTCGCACGCGTCGCCGCGAGGGCTTTCGGGCGCGGGCTGCCGCGTGGCTAGCGAGACGCCCGGCTACGCTTAGCGCATGCCCGCCCAGGCCTACGCCGGCAAGGAGTGCGTCTGTCAGCTGCGCAGGGGGATCTGCGACCAGAGCTGCGTGCAGGGGATGCTCGACACCCCGTTCTACATCGCCTGCCTGAAGCTATCGGGCCCGCCCACCCGCCGTTGCCTGGTGATCGGCGGCGGCGAGGTCGGCCTCGAGAAGGTCGAGGGGCTGCTCGCGTGCGACGCCGACGTGACGCTGATTGCGCCGACGGCCGAGCCGGCGCTCGCGGAGTACGCGCGCGAGGGCTCGATCCGCTGGGAGCGGCGCGACTACCTCGGCGCCGCGGATCTCGAGGGCGCGTTCATGGCGATCGCGGCCACCAACGACACCAGCGTCAACATCGCCGTCTACGAGGACGCGGAGCGGCGCGCGATGCTCGTCAACGTCGTCGATGTGCCGCCGCTGTGCAACTTCATCCTGCCGGCGATCGTGCGCATGAGCCCGCTCGCGATCGCGATCTCCACGGCCGGCGCCTCGCCGGCGCTGGCCAAGCGCATGAAGCGCGAGATCGAAGCGCAGTTCGGCGAGTCATACGCGCGGCTGGCGATGCTGCTCAACGAGGCGCGCGGCTGGGCGAAGAGCACACTGCCCACGTATCGGGAGCGCAAGGACTTCTTCGAGGGGATCGTCAACGGCGACCCCGATCCGATCGCGCTGCTGCGCAAGGACGACAGCGAAGCCGGCGATCGGGCCGTACGCGAGCTGATCGCGCGGGCACAGAGCGCACACGCGCTGCCCGCCTAGCGCGCCGCCCGCCTGGCGCACTGCCCGCCTGGCGCGCTGCATGCCTAGCGCGTCGCCCGCCTAGCGCGCCGCCAGCCTGACGCGCCGCCCGCTTAGCGCACTGCCCGCCTGGCGCGCTGCGTGCCTAGCCCACTGCATGCCTGGCACTGCCGGCGCGTCTAGAGCCTCATTGGTCGAGCGCCCAGAGGGTGCCCCACGCGGCGCTCACGAGGTCATACAGAAGCTCGTCGCGCTGGTCTTCGTCGCTGTCGTCGAGGTCTTCGACGACGCGCACGACGACCGCCGCGGCGGCTACGGGATCCAGCGGCCAGTCTCTCGGGTCCATCACGCCGGCGCTACGCGATGAGATCGTTCGAAGTGCACATGATGATCATGCCCTAAAAACTCGAACTGACACAGAAGAGTTGCGTAAGCTCGCTGTTCCCCCGCGTCTAAAAAATGCGCGGCCATGTGGCCCTTTTGTAGTAGAGCCCGCCGGCTTGCCCGCGGCCGAGGCGAGGCGGCTTGCGGATACGATGCGCGCATGCCCGCGCTCGAGCTCGAAGGGCTGGCTCGGCACTACGGAGAGCGCGAAGCGCTGAGCGACGTCTCGCTGTCGCTCGCCGAGGGCCAGACGCTGGTCGTGTTCGGCCCCAACGGCGCGGGCAAGACGACGCTGCTGCGCGTGCTCGCGACGCTGCTGCGCCCGCACGCCGGGGACATCCGCGTAATGGGCCACAGGCTCCCCGAGGAAGCATGGGCGCTACGCGGACACGTCGGGCTGCTGGGTCACGAGCCGCTGCTCTACCGCGAGCTGACCGCGCGCGAGAACCTGCGCTTTCACGCACGATTGCACGGCGTCGGCAACGAGCGCGTGAGCGAGCTGCTGGAGGCGGTGGCGATGGACTCACGCGCGAACGAGCCACTGCGCACGCTCTCGCGCGGCATGGTGCAACGCGTCGCGGTCGCGCGCGCCGTGCTGAACGATCCCGAGCTGCTGCTGCTCGACGAGCCCCACTCGAACCTCGACCCCGCCGCCGTCGAGCTGGTGGCGCCGCTGATCGGCGTGGGTGGGGACGGGAAAAGGCGCACACGCGTGATCTGCAGCCACGACCCGGGCAGCGGACTCGCGGAGGCGGACGTCGTGCTCGGGCTGCGCGCCGGACGTCCGGCGCTGTTGCGCGCGGCGGCCCACGTCGATCGCGACGAGATCACGGAGCTCTACAGATGAGCGGAGCACGGACCCAGACGCGAGCGCACCAGCCCGCACGAGCCGTGCAGACGGTCGGCTTGTGGCGCACGGTCGGCGCGCTGCTGCGCAAGGAGCTGCTCGTCGAGCTGCGCACGCTCGAGTCTGTCCCGGGCATGTCGCTGTTCGCGGTGACCACGTTCGTCGTGTTCCACTTCGCGCTGAACCGCGGCAGCGTCGAAGGCGACCTCGCCGCCGGAATCCTATGGGTGACGCTGCTGTTCGCCGCGATCCTCGGCGTCAACCGGCTGTTCGTCGCCGACGCGGACCAAGGCGGCTTCGACGGCTTCCTGCTCGCGCCCGTCGACCGCAGCGCGATGTTCGTCGCGAAGCTGCTCACGTTGCTCGCCTTTCTCGTCGTGCTCGAGCTCGTCGCAGTGCCCGCCTTCGCGCTGCTGCTGCTCGGCGCGCCGCTCGGCCCCGCGCTCGGCGGCCTGCTCGCGACGCTCGCGCTCGGCGACGTCGGCGTCGCCGTGATCGGCACGCTCGTCGCCGCGCTGGCAGTTCGCACTCGCGCGCGCGATCTACTCGGGCCGCTGCTCTCGCTGCCGCTGTTCGTGCCGATCGTGATCGGCGGCGCGCGCGCGGTCTCGCCGCTACTCGTCCAGACCCACGCGGGCGGCGCGGGTGGGCCTCCCATCCGCTGGCTGCTGACGCTGGGGCTCTATGATCTGGTGTTCGGGCTGATCGCCTACGCCCTGTTCGACTTCCTCCTGGAGGATTAACAAAGCCATGTACGGCAAGGGTCTGCGCACGCTGAGCATCTCCGCGGCCGTCGCGATGGCGGCCTCGCTCGGCATGGTCTTCTTCTACGCGCCGCTGGAAGCCGAACAGGGCTTCCTGCAGAAGATCTTCTACGTACACGTGCCACTCGCGATCATCGCGCTATGTGGGTTCGTGCTCGGCGGCCTGCTCGCGATCCAGCACCTGCGCACACGCGACCCGCGTTGGGACGTGCGCTCCTACGTCGTCATCCACATGAGCCTGATCTTCGCCGTCGGCACGCTCATCACGGGCTCGATCTGGGCGAAGGGCTCGTGGGGCCACTGGTGGGTCTGGAGCGAGCCGACGCTCGTGTCGTTCCTGATCATCTTCCTGCTCTACGCGACCTACCAGCCGCTGCGCTTCGCGATCGAGGACCCCGAGCGCCAGTCGCGCTACGCGTCCGTGTTCGCGATCACCGCCGGCGCGTTCGTGCCGATGAACTTCATCGCCGTGCGACTGTCCACCGCCTACCTGCACCCGCGCGTGCTGGGCAGCACGTCCAACCTGCCCGGACCGATGGCGCTGACGTTCCTCGTCTCGCTGGCGGCATTGGCGCTGCTGTTCGCGACGCTGTGCAAGTACGAGCTGACGGCAAAGCACACGCGCGCGCAACTGCGCGCGCTGCGCAGGCGTCTGGCCGGAGAGACCGCCGGGGCGGCCCCGCGAGCACGCAGCGCCGCCCCTTCTCTGCCGCACGGGACGACGGTACCAGCGCGCGCTAGCGGAGGTCCAGCGCTTTGACGCCGGCCGCAATCCTCGCCGCGGCGCTCCCGACGGGGGAGATCCCAGCGCTGCCGCTGCACACCGCGGGCAGGTACGTCGCCGGCGCGTACGTCGTGCTGTTCGCGCTCGTGCTGATCTACGTGGCGATCATGGCGATCCGCCTCAGCCGCATCGAGCGCGAGCTCGGCGCGCTGCTGAGCATGCCCGCAGCGTCCCCGGAGGGCGAGCAGACGACGACGAGCCCACATGCTCGCTCAGGCGATCACGACCAGCAGCGCGAGTCGGCGCCGGCATGAGCCAGGTTGCCCGATGAGCGAGCTGCTGGCGCTCGGCATCTCGCACAAGACGGCGCCGGTCGCGTTGCGCGAACGGCTGGCCTTCAGCGAGCACGAGGCCGCCGAGTTCGCCAGCCAGGCGACCGCCACCGCCGACGTGCGCGAGGCGGTCGTGATCTCCACCTGCAACCGCACCGAGGTCTACCTCGTCGTCGGCGAGGCGGGCGGGTCGCTCGTCAACGCCGAGGCAGACGTGCTCGGGCTGCTCGCGCGGCGCGCGGAGATTCGCCCGACGGAGCTCGCCGACGCGATCTACTCGCCGCGCAACTGCGACGCCGCGCGTCAGCTGTATCGCGTGACCGCCGGCCTGGAGTCGATGATCATCGGCGAG
>JASLHP010000034.1 GCA_030149625.1 Solirubrobacteraceae bacterium | reverse complement strand
AAGCTGGGCAAGGACGCAGCGAGCGAAGTGTGCTCCGCACACGAGCGATCGAGGACGCCGCCCAGCGCAGCGCTCCCGGCCGTCTGGTCAGGCCACGACCTCGACGCCGACGAGATCGGCGGCCGACAGCTCGCCGGGCGTCTCCAGCGCGAGCACCGCCTCGAGTGAGGCGATCGCGACCGCCAGCTGATCGAGATCCGGCTCGCGCGTGGTCAGAAGCTGCAGCTTCAGGCCGGGCCACATCACCGCGCGCACCCAGCCTCTGCTGCGGTTGCGCCCGGCGAACTTGATCAGCTCGAAGCTGATGCCTGCGATCACGGGCACGCCGAGCACGCGCGTGGCCATCAGCCAGTACCAAGCCGGCAGGCCGATCGGCGCGAACACGAAAATCGCGACGATCATCACCACGAGCAGGAAGCTCGTCCCACAGCGCGGGTGCAGCCGCGAGAAGCGCTGCGCGTTGGCGGGAGTCAACGGCAGCCCGGCCTCGAAGCAGGAGATCGTCTTGTGCTCGGCGCCGTGGTACTCGAACACGCGCCGCAGGTCGCGAACGCGAGACAGAAGCAGCATGTAGCCGAGGAACAGGCTGGTGCGGATCACTCCCTCGACCAGCCAGAACAGGATCGAGGAGCCGAGCTGATGCTTGATCAGGCTCGTCAGGCCGACGGGGATCAGGAAGAACAACACGATCGCCAACGCGACCGCGAGGACGACCGTGCCGGCCCATACCGCGCGCGGGATCTCCTGGGTCTCCGGCTCGTCCGCCTGGGTCTCCGGCTCGTCCGCCTGGGTCTCCGGCTCGTCCGCGGCGAGCGGCGACTGTTCTGCCGCGGACTTCGTTTCCTCGGGCGGCAGTTGCGCGTTGGCGGATATCTCGAGTGCCCGGAAGCCGATCACCATCGAGCCTCCGAGCGCGACGACGCCGCGCACGATCGGCAGCCGCAGCAGCCGGTGGCGCTTCATCGCGGAGTCGAGCGGGTAGGTGGTGACCTCGATCTCGCCCAGCGCGGGATCCTCAGAAGCGCGCGCGTCCTCTTCGAGTTGCTCCGCGCTCGGCTTGCGCACGGCGACCGCCCAATTGGAGACGCCGCGCATCATCACGCCCTCGAGCACCGCCTGCCCGCCGACGGGCGCGTCGCGCTGAGCGCTCAGCTCCCCGTCGTCCTCTCGCAGCACTGCCGGCGCCGGAGGATCGGCCACGGCGGTTGCCATCGGACTACTGTGCTGACCGGGCTTGCGCCGAGTGCAGTCGGCCTTTCGCGACCCTGCGCTGGAAGCGCTCTACGCGCCCGCCCGTATCCATGAGCTTCTGCCGTCCCGTGTAGAACGGATGACAGTTGGAGCACACCTCGACGTGCAGCTCCTCTTGCGTGGCGCGCGTGATGAACTCGTTGCCGCAGGTGCAGCGCACGTGCGCGGCGATGTATTTGGGGTGAATGTCCGTCTTCATCGTCGCTCGATTCTAGCGGGCCGCGAGCCGCGCGCCGCGATCAGCTCGCGGTCGCGGTCGTCGCAGTGCCCGTGGAGCCCGTGGAGCCCGTGCCAGCGGGGTTGGCGCCGGCGGCGCTGGGAGCTTCGGAAAGCGGCGCCGGCTGTTCGCAGCTGGCGGTGCGCGCCACCGCGGCCTTGAGCAGGCGTCCCTTGGCGTTCAGCCAGCGAAAGCGCAGCACGCCGCGATAGGAAGCGGGCGCCGACAGGTTCGTCACCTGCTGGATGTGCGCGAAGACCTTCACGCCCGCGGCCGAGCTGTGCCACACCCCGAGCCCGGACGCCGTCACGGTGCGGTACGGCAGCGCTGCCGCCGTCCGCTCTTCGAGGTCGACGCGTATCTCCATGCGCGCCGTACCCGGGATTGACGTCATTTCGCCGGCGAACGTGGCAGCGCGTTCCGTCTGTGGGATCGTGGCCGTGGCGCATTGCTCGAGCGTCGCCGAAGCGGTCGACCTGCCGTTGGCAAGCGTCGGCTGGCTGCTCTCGCCGGTCACGGCTCCCACTGCCACCGCGGTGAGCTGTGTCGTTGCCGGCGTGGACGCCGTGTCTCCCAGTGCGGCCGGCGCGAGCACGAGGCACGCCATCGCCACGGCGCACGCAAGCGTGGCGGACGGACGCGGCAGGCGGATGCGCGAGGCGTGCCCGGGGGTGGACAAGAGCTTCATTACACGCTCGTAACACCCAAAGCGGGCGCGGGTTTCGCTGCGACGTTCGCTAGCGGCGTCTCCGTCTCCGACACGAGCGCGCCGCTCGACCTCGCTCAGGTCAGCTGATACAGCGGCCCGTCGCCACCCTCGGGCGTCGTCAGACGACCGCCCTTGGCGGTGATCGCGCCGCACTGCACGCAGTTGGTGTAGTTCACGATCACGTCGACGTCGCCGTGCTCCGGCGCGTCGTCCGGGATCTCGTACACGCCCGCAGGACACATCCAGCGCCACGTCTCCGCGATCTCGCGCGGCACGTGCTTGCGCACACGGATGTGGTTCGGGGCGTCGTCGCGGGTGGCATTGCCCGTGATGAACACCGACGAGAGCTTGTCGAACGTGTACTTGCCGTCGGGCTTGGGATAGCGGTCCTTGGTGTCGCCGACGAACATCGGCTTGTCGTCGTTGCGATGCCACGCCAGGCGTCCGGGCGGAAGCTTGCCTTTGGTGGCGATCGCGAGGTTCACCAGCGGGCCGCCCAGCAGGAAGCCTTTCTGGAAGGGCTGACGCGTGTTGCGCACCTCGTAGAGCTCTTTGCCGACGCCCGAGTCCTCGATCGCCTGCTCATAGGACTCGAACGACGTCTCGCCTCGGACCAGCGCCGCATAGATCGACTCGGCGGCGAGTTTGCCCGACATGATGCAGTGGTGGACGCCCTTCAACGCCGCGGTGTCGACCATGCCGCCGGCGTCGCCCACGAGCACGGCGCCGGGCATCGAGAGCTTGGGCATCGACCAGTAGCCGCCGCCCGGCAGCGCCTTGGCCCCCCAGGCGACGCGCTCGCCGCCCTCGAGGATGCCTTTGACGAGCGGGTGCAGCTTGAACAGCTGCAGCAGGTCGTGCGCCGAGGTGGTCGCGTCGGCGTACTCGAGGTCCACGACGAAGCCGATGCTGACGAGATCCTCGCCGGTCTTCTCGTCCTTCATCGGGTAGATCCACGTGCCGCCGATCTGCCCGTATTTGGACGAGATGTGCAGCGGCCATGGACCGATCGTGTGGATCAAGCGATCCAGCGGCTTGGCGACCTTCCAGACCTCCTTGACGCCGAGCTCCCAGACCGCCGGCTCGCGGTTGGCCGCGAGATCGAACTCCTTGATCGCCGCGCCCGTCAGGTGGCCCCAGCAGCCCTCGGCGAGAACCGTGGCCTGCGCCTTGATGTCGGTTCCGGGCTCGAAGTTGCCGAGTGGCTCGCCGTCCTTGCCGCGCCCCTTGTCGCCCGAGCGCACGCCGGCGACGCGGCCGTCCTCGACGATCAGCTGGCTGGCGGCGGTCTCGGTCAGGATGTAGGCGCCCGCGTCCTCCGCCTGGCGCTGCTGGAAGCGCGCCAACGCCGAGACCGAGATGACCTCGTTGCCGTGGTTCTTGAACGGCGGCGGCGTGGGAATGCGCAGCTTGATCTTCGAGGTGGGGGTCATGTAGACCGCCTCCTTCGTGACCTCGCCGAAGGCGAAGCCCTCCTTGCGCCACTCCTCGCGGGTCATCTCAGGGAACAGCTCCTGCAGCGGGCCTGGGCGCATGACGGCGCCGGACAAGTTGTGCCCGCCGCAGGTCTTGGCCTTCTCGACGACCGCCACGGGAACTTCGCCGAGGCGCTCCATCGTCTCCGGGTCGTCCGCGAGCAGCTGCAGCAGGCGGTTGGCGCAGGCGAGGCCGGCGGTGCCACCGCCGACGATCGCGACGCCGACCTCGATCAACTCGTCCTCGGCGTCGAGGCCGCGCTTGATGAACTCCTTGCGCGAGTCCACCGGGGGCGGGAAGGCCGCCGGTGCGACCTTCCCGTTGCTGGAAGCGCCGTGGGACATGTCAGCTCCGCGGGGCATCCAGCCCCGCGCGTCGAATGTGGGCGCGGCATCCCGCCGACGTTGACCGCTCGCGCTTCGCGCTCACTTTCAGCCCCCCTTCTTTGCCTTCACCGCTTCGGTGAGCTTCGGCAGGATCTTGTTGAGGTCGCCGACGATGCCGAGGTCGGAGAATTCGAAGATCGGCGCGTTGGCGTCCTTGTTGATCGCGACGATGTTCTCCGAGCTCTGCATGCCGACCTTGTGCTGAATCGCGCCGGAGATGCCCGCCGCGAGATACAGCTTCGGCGAGACGGTCTTGCCGGTCTGGCCGATCTGTGCCGCGTAGGGATACCAGCCGGCGTCCACGACCGCGCGGGTCGCCGCCACGGCGGCGTTGCCGCCGAACGCCGCGGCGAGGTCCTCGGCGAGCTGGAAGCCCTCGGCCTTGCCGAGACCGCGGCCGCCGGCGACGAGGATGTCCGCGCCCTCGATGTCGACGTCCGCGCCGCGCTGTTCGCCGCGCGTGAGCATCGTCGCCTGCTGCGCCTGCGGCGAGAGCTCGAAGCCGAGCTGCTCGACCGGAGCGGCGCCGGCGCCGCTCTCCTTGATCTCGAACGCGTTCAGACGGCCGATGATGATGCCGACCTCGGAGCGATACTTGATCTCGGAGATCGCCGAGTCGCCGAGGATCGGGCGCTCGGCGATCAGCTCGCCGCCCTCCGCGCGGACGTTCGTGACCTCCATCGCCACGCCGGCGCCGCGCCGCGCGGCGAGGCCGGCGCCGATCTCGAAGCCGAGCAGGCCGCCGCCGAACAGCGCGTAGGAGTAGCCGCCGTTGGAGATCGCCGCCGCCATCGCGTCGACGAGCGGCTGCGCGAGCCCTTCGGGACCCTCCGCGACGAGCACCTTCTTGGCGCCGTAGTTGCCGAGCGAGGCGGCCAGCTCCTGCGACACGTTCTCGCCCAGCAGGATCGCGTGCGCCTCGCCGCCGAGCTCCGCGGCCAGCTTCGCGCCCTCGGAGACCGCGCCGAGGGAGTTCTTGTTGATCGCGCCGTCGTAGTGCAGCGCGTAAACCAAGATGTTCGGCATCTAGATCAGCTTCCTCTCGTCGAGCCAAGCCACGATTTTTTCGACGGTTTCGCCGGTGTCCTCGTCTTCGATGATCTCCCCGGCGGCCTTCGCGGGCGGCGCCTTCGCGGCGACCCACTGCGCGGCGGAGTTATCGCCGCCGACTTTCGCGGCGTCGATCTCGACGTCGCTCGCGGTGACGGTGTCCAGCGGCTTCTTCTTCGCGCCCATGATCGCCTTCAGCGACGGGTAGCGCGGCTCGTTGATCGCGTCGCCGACGGAGATCACGGCCGGCAGCTTGATCTGCACGGTGTCAT
>JASLHP010000023.1 GCA_030149625.1 Solirubrobacteraceae bacterium | reverse complement strand
GCTTCTCGTCAAGGAAGTCGGTCACGGTTTTGAGTCCTCTTCACTAGTGTCGATGTGGGTAGTCACATCACTTATACCGCCTGACCTTACACTAGTTGTGCCCTGTAACCCGCTCAATCTGCGCACGAAGACGTTCAAGTGTGCGTTTGGCCTCGCGCTCGGGCATGCCGCCGACGAGCGCGCGGCTTGCCAGCGCGCCGACCGGCCCCAGCGGCGGCCGGAATTCATTGCGATAGTCAAAGCGGGTTCCCGCATCCTCCGCACTGAGGACATATTCGCTGTGAGCACGCGAACGCGCCGGGCCGCGGCCTTCCCACACCGCGCGCTCACACGGACGGCACTCAGTCAGCGTCCAGTGAACCTCGAGGCTCACCCCGCGCAGGTGGATTTGCTGATCCATCGTGTAGCCGACCCGAGGCGAGCCGGCGTCGGCGCGCAGAAGCTTGCGGTGAATCGTGACCCACTCGCCCAGGCGGTGAGGATCCATGATCATCTCCCAGACGTCCGCCGGCGATGCCGCGATGTGGGTTGAGGTTGTGACGAGGCTCATCGCGCGGCCAGCTGCTCGGACTGCTCCCACTCGGCGAGCGCATGCTCGACGGCGGCCTCGAAGCGGTGCAGCCGCACGCCCAGCAGCTCGGCCGCGTGGTCGTCAGCTGGCAACAGATCCTCGCGCAATCCCTCCATCAAGGGCAGCACCAGTTCGGGGTCCTCGCCGGCGATCGCGGCTGCCACGCGCGCCGCGATGCCTGTCAGATTCACTCGCAACGCGACCGTGGGGCGGTTGACGAGCATCAGCGCGGCGATCGTCTCGAGCATCTCGCGGTAGCTGACCACGTCGGGTCCAGCGATGTCGAGACTGCGGCGCGACAGCTTCGCGGTGGCGCACGCGGCGAGCATCTCGATCACGTCGCGCCCGTCGATCGGCTGCGTGCGCAAGCTGTGCCACGCCGGCAGTGTAAGCACGGGCATGCGCTCGATCAGGTGTACGAGGAGTCGAAACGAACGCGAGCCGGCGCCGATGACGATCGATGCTCGCAGCGCGATGGAATCGGGTATCGCATCGAGCAGCACGCGTTCCACCTGCGCGCGACTTGCCAGATGACGCGACACACTGAGCTCGTCAGGGCCGCGAACGTTGTCGTGTGGTGAGGCTTGCGTTTGGCGAGGTGGCGTGAAGCCGCCGAGATACACGATCCTGCGCACGCCTGCTCGTGCGGCCGCCGCGGCGAAGTTCTCGGCGGCGACGCGCTCGCGTTCGGGGAATGCCGTGCGCGAGCCCTCGACGCGCTCCATCGAGTGGATCAGATAGTACGCGAGCTCAACGTCATCGAATGCACGCTCGAGCCCGTCGCGGGTGCGCACGTCCACGCCGAGCACCTGCACACCCTCGGTGGACAGCGCGGCGCGCAAGCGATCGGGGTCGCGGCTGACGGCGCGTAGCGTGTGTCCCTGCGCCCGCAGCTTCGGAATCAGCAGCGAGCCGACGAATCCGCTGGCGCCGGTGACGAGGATGCGCATCTGCGATAGATGATGACGCTGGCGCGGGCGCGGTGCGACGAACTCCCGGAAACTGCGATGTGTTCCGCCCGATTGTCACAGGAACGTGACTGATCCGCGGCGATTTCCGGGTAGACGGATTTGTCTGCGATTTGCGGGGTGGTGTTGGGATGTCCCTTGAGCGCGCAGTCGTTTGCTGCTTTGATCGCGGCCGTCCCGTTGAAACCGATCTGTCGCTGGGGGTATGTGCCGGTGCAGCCAATGCAGTCGAAGCGAGCGCCTAAGCGAACGGCGCACAAGGTTAGCTGTGCTGAGTGCTATTTCCGCGTCAACCTGCTGTGCGCGCTCGAGCTCGCTGAGCCCTGCACGACCTTCCGGCCGAACGACGCGCAGTTGAAGCCGCCGCAGCAGCTGCGGTTCGTGTTCAGGCAGGAGCGCCGCACGCGCGCCGCTTGGGCGTTTCCCTCCGCGCAAGAGCAGGCCGCCCTACACGCGTAGGCGGCTCGCGCGGTCGAGCCGCGCGAGCGCAGACCGTGGGCCGACGGGGCTCGACACCGGGTCGACACAGCCAGCAAGCGAGACATATTGACCCGCGTGTCCGGGTATATTGGGCCGAGACCTGCAAGCTTTCGGCAGAGGCGGTGGCCACAATGGCAGCAAAGGACAAACTCAGCAAGGCCGGCGACGCCACGCGCGCGGCGCAGCAGAACCGGTACATCCAGCGTCTGGTCGAAGACGAGGACCTGCGCTCCAACCTCCTCTCGGCATATTCCGCCGCGCGCAGCGCGTACGGACGCCTGAGCGACGGCAAGCCCGCGACCGAGGTGCTGTTCGAAGATCGCAAGCTCCAGGAGGAGATCAACAACGCGGCGAATGCGCTGCGGCAGGCGACCAACTCGCTGCGCGAGACCGCCAAGCCACAGGCGCGGCGCAAACGTGGGCTCGCTCGCTCGCTGATGCTGCTCGCTGTCGGCTCGGTGGCGGCGCTCGCATTCAGCGAGGGCCTACGGTCGAAGCTGCTCGACCTCCTGTTCGGGGCTGAGGAGGAGTTCGACTACAGCCCGACAACGGCGCCCGAGACACCCGCTCCGGCGGGCGTCGCCGGCGGCTGAGCGAGCTCGGGTTCTCCTCGCGCCGATGAGCACCGACGCTGCCGTCATCGACGAGCGGAACGCCGCTGCTGACGCGGGTCCTCAGACCCGCGTCAGCGACATGCCGTCACGGTCGCTGACAGGCGAAAAGGCGCGCAGGATCATCGACGCGATGCGTCGCAGCGTCGCACGACGCGGAACGGCGGCGTCGACCTTCGACCATGTCTCGCGTGAGGCCGGCGTCTCACGCGGCCTCTTGCACTACTACTTCGGCACCAAGGAGCAGCTGCTCGCGGAGGCGGTCAGACGCGACTGCGAGCTGCGTCTGGAGCGGCTCGAGCAGCAGTTGTCCACGGCCAAGAGCGCCGACGACTTCATCGACCTGATGGCGGAGAACCTGCAGGAGACGGTACGCGACGACCCCGACTTCGTCACGCTGGTATTCGAGCTCTTCACCCTCTCGCGTCGCAACGAGGACATCGCGGCGGAGTACGCCGGCTTGATGCGCAGCACGCGCGAACATGTCGCGGCGATGCTCGACGTCGCGCAGCGCGAGGGCGTGTTGCGGCTACATGCCTCGCCCGAAGCCGTCGCCGAGATCCTGTTCTCGCTCGGAGACGGCCTCGCCCTGCGCCTGTTGACCGAGCCCAAGCGCGATTTCACCGACACGATCCATGCGGGCATCGCATGCGCGCGTGCGCTGTTGACGGATTGACGACGCCTGCTCGCACGTGCCCGCGCCCAGCGCGGCCGCGCCTGACGCTCCTATAATCGGCGATCTCATGCCGATTTACGAGTACAGACGACCGGACGGCACCACGTTCGAGATACAACAGTCCTTCAGCGAGGATGCCCTCACGGCGGACCCCGACACGGGCGTGCCGGTCGAGCGCGTGCTGCACGCACCCGCGGTGCACTTCAAGGGCAAAGGCTTCTACAACACCGACTACGGCACACGTAACCGACAGCGCGAGACCGCCGCCGCCGCGGAGAAGTCAGCTTCTGAGAAGTCCTCGGGCGAGAAGCCCTCAGCGGAGAAGTCCACAGGCGAGAAGTCCACAGGCGAGAAGTCGACGCCGGAAGGGTCGGCATCCTCGTCGGAGAGCAAGAGCGAGAAGCGCACGGCGAAGTCGGGCGACCCCAAGCCGGTCGCGACCAAGGGCTGAGCTCAACCGCTCAAGAATCGCGCGACGTCCGCGCGGCGCGCTTCTTCTGAGATCGTCAGGCCTTCTTCGCCGCTTGGCAGGGTTATCTGTCCAGTCGGCTTGAGCACGTGCGTGGGGGGTGTGCCGGTGGCCGCCAGCGCCGCGAACATACCCATGAGTTCCACGCCGCTCATGTCGGAGATGATCGCTGGCGGTGCGTGCCATGCGATCCAGGGGAGACGCAGGAAGCTCGCCGGCGACAGCAGCTGCTCCTTCATATCGGTGAACAGCGCCTGCTGGTGTTCCTCGCGCTGGATGTCGGTCTCCTCGGGTGCGCACAGGTTCTCGCGTGTGCGTGCGAGCGCGAGCGCCTGCTTGCCGTCGATGTGGTGGGTGCCGGCGTTCAGCCGCAACGTGTAGCCACCGTTCGCGGAGCCGCCGTCGAGCTTGGAGATGATGCAACCGCCCGTGTAGGTGACACCGCCCATCGCGTCGATCAGCTGCGGGAAGTTTTCGAAGTTGACTTCGACGACGTGGTTGATCGGGACGTCGAGCCAGTGCTCGATCACCGACACGGACTCAGCCGGCCCACCGTACTCGTGTGCGGCGTTGACCTTTTGCAGTCCGTGGCCGGGTATTTCGACGACGGTGTCGCGTGGGATCGACAGGCGTGCGGCGTGCCCGCCGCCGGTACGGATCAGCATGATCGTGTCCGAGCGTCCGAAGCCCGTCGTTTCCGCTCCGGGTTCCTTGCTGTCCTTTTGGCGCCTGTCGGAGCCCAGCACGAGGATGTTGTTGGCGGAGGTGAGCGGGTAGCCGGCGGGGTCGAGCACGCTGGCTACGTTCGGCGGCAGCGAGGTGCGCTCGAAGTGCGAGCTGATCAGGAACAGCGCGAGCGACAGCGCGATCCAGCCGGCCACGAGCCCCACTAGGCTCAACGCGATGCGTTTGCGCGTGGCC
>JASLHP010000010.1 GCA_030149625.1 Solirubrobacteraceae bacterium | reverse complement strand
ACTTCTCGTTCATGGATCACTTCTTGATGGGCTGCTACATCCGCCGCAAGGTGCGCTTCATGGCCAAGTCGCAGCTGTTCAAACGGCCGATGCAGTTCATCTACACCCACGGCGGCGTGTTCCCGGTGCGCCGTGGCGTGCGCGACGAGGAGACATTCGTCACCGCCCGCTCGATCCTCGCGCGCGATGGCGCGATCACCATGTACTGCGAGGGCGGGCGCTCGCGCACCGGCAAGGTCTCCGAGCAGGCCAAGCGCGGCATCGGGCGACTCGCGCTCGAGACCGGCGCGCCCGTCGTGCCGATCGCGATCTACGGCTCCTCGCACATCCGCAACTGGAAGCGCCTGCAGTTCCCCAAGGTCACCGTCCAGTACGGCGACGCCATCCGCTGGGAGCCCATCGCGGACCCCACGCGCGAGCAGCAGCAGGCCGTCGCCGACCAGATCCTCGTCGAGATCCGCCGCCTGTACGCCGGGCTCGAAGAGCACGGGCGCAAGGGCATCCTCAGACGCGTGCGCGAGCAGCGGCGCGCCGAGCGGCGAGCGCCCGAGGGCGCCGCCGTCGCTTGAGCGGGATACGTGGCCGGGTCGCTCGCCGTCGGGCGCTTCGCCTAGGGTTCGCACGAGCATGGGACATCGACGATTTCGGGAGGTGACGGATGCAACGCCGGATAGATAGCGGCGCGGTGATCCGCCGCGTATTCGAGATCTACGTCGACCAGGCCGCCGTGCTGATGCCCGCCGCGGCCGTCGTGTTCGTGTTCACCGGCATCATCGCCGCGCTGCTCGTCGTCGCCAGCCCCGGGCTCGCTCTGCTCGCGGTGCTGATCGATCTCGTCGCCGGCACGCTCTTCACGGGCATGGTCGTCGAGCTCGTCGCCGACGTGCAGGACGGACGACGCGACTCCAGCCCCGGTCAACTGCTGCGCGCCGCCAGTCCCGTGCTCGGGCAGCTGATCGCGGTCGGCGTCATCGCCGGCATCGGCATCGTCGTCGGCTTCATCCTCGTCATCGTCCCCGGCCTCTACCTGATCACGGTCTGGTCTGTCGCCGCGCCTGTGGTCGTGCTCGAGCGCCCCGGCGCGCTCGCCGCGCTCGCCCGCAGCCGTCAGCTCGTGCGCGGCAACGGCTGGCAGGTGTTCGGCGTGATCCTCGTGCTCTACATAGTCGTCGGCGTCGTCTCCTTCATCATCGAGGCCGCCGCCCAGTCCGCCGGCTCCGGCGCGGGCATCGTCGTCAGGGTGATCGTCGGGGTGCTCACCGCGCCGCTCGCGTCGCTCGCCGCCGCCGTGTTGTACTTCGAGCTCGGCGGGGCCAGGGCCGGACAGGCTTCACCCGGCGGCGGGGGTCCCGGGACCGGCGATGGAGGAGGCGGCGAGGAGCTGGGTGTGCCTCCGGGCGGCGGCTCCGACGCGGAGCGCGCGTTCGGGCACTGACCGCGGCGCGCGATCCGCGGGCCGCGGCTGCTCGCCAATAGGCTGCCGGCGGCGCCATGCACACGATCGACGCATCCGAGCTGCTGCGCCCCGGCCTATTGCGGGGAGTGTCGATACTGCTTGCAGGCATGGCCCCGGCCCCGGCGGATGGGGACGACGATGCGTCGCTCGGGGCCGCTGTGCGTGCGGCCTGCGCCGCGTTGGGCGCGCGCGTTTGCGAGTGCGAGCTGGGCGCAGCGGCGTCGAGCGACCAGGGGGATGCCGCGAGCGGGGAGCAGATCGAGCGCGTCGCCGAAGACGCCGTCGCGGCGGCGCTCGCGGATGGCCACGGCGTCGAGCTGCTGGTCGTGGACTGTGCGAGCGTGTTCGCGCGCGCGAGCGACGACGGTGCACGCGAGTCGCTGCGCGTCTGCTTGGACGTCGCCTGGAATGTCACGCGGCCGGTCCTCAACGGCGCGTTCCTGGCGAGCGGGCGCGGTGGGCGCATCGTCTACCTGGCGCCGCCGGCCGATGGTCGTGAGCACGCCGGCGCGGCGCGCTCCGGGCTGGAGAACCTTGCGCGTACGCTCTCGATCGAGTGGGCGCGCCACGGCGTCGGCACCGTCACGATCGCGTCAGGGCTGGCGAGGGCAGGCGAGGTCGCCGCGCTGACGGCATACCTAGCCTCGCCCGCCGGTGCCTACTTCTCGGGGTGCGTGCTGGATCTCGGACGCGCGCGCGAGAGTCCGAGCTGAACGAGCGGCCGTGCGCGGCCGCTCGCCGTCCAGCTCTCCAGCGGCTCGTTAGCCGGTCATCCCCCCGAACAGGCCGCCGGTGATGTGCAGCGTCTGCCCGTGCACGTAGTTGGACCACGGCGAGCACAGGAAGAAGATCCCTCCGGCTGCCTCCTCCGGCGTGGCGGGCCGCCCCAACGGGATCAGCATCGAGGCCATCTGGCGCATCTGCTCGGGGATGCCGAGCTGGATCTTCTCGCCGTCCTTCTCCATCGTGTTCTCATCGACCTTGGCTTGCGTGAGACGCGTATCGATGAAGCCGAAGGCGACGGCGTTGACGTTGACCTTGAACTGGCCCCACTCCTTCGCGACCGTTTTCGTGAGGCCGACGACACCGGCCTTGCCGGCCGAGTAGTTGGCCTGACCGGCGTTGCCGAAGGTCCCCGAGGTCGAGGACACGTTGACGATCTTGCGGAACACCTCCCTGCCTTCCTCGCGCTCCCGCTTGGCGGGCTCGCGCAGGTGCGGCGCGGCGGCGCGGATGATGCGGAACGGCACGACCGTGTGGATGTCGATCATCGCCTGGAAGTGCTCGTCGGACATCTTGTGCACCGGCGCGTCGAGCGTGTAGCCCGCGTTGTTGACGATGATGTCGATCTTGCCGAACGCGTCGACCGCGGTCCGAACGAGCTCGTCGGCCGCGCCCGACTTGGTCAGGTCGCCGGCGAACACGGCCGTCTCGCCCGCGATCTCAGAGGACGCCTGCTCGGCGACGTCGCCGTCGAGGTCGTTGATCAGCACCTGAGCGCCCTGCGCGACGAGCAGCTCCGCGGTGGCGCGTCCGATGCCGCGCGCCGAGCCCGTGACGATCGCCGACTTGCCGTCGAGTACTCCCATAGCCGTTAGGTCTCCTTGTCGTGGTGGGACCGGAAGTTATATACGGCGCGCGGCGAGCGATGGGCGCGTGAGCCGCTCTCGGCGCGCGAGCTGGCTGGCGCGGCCCGCTCAGGGCCGGCCGCGAGCGCCCCGCGCGCCTCAGCCGCCGATGATGACGCCGAAGTCCTGCGTGTAGATCGCGCCGGCCTGGCCGTGCGACAGCGCAGCCGGGGTGTGCGGCGAGACGCCGATGCCGGTTTCGCGGTAACGCGGATCGAGGATGTTCGCGCGGTGTCCGGGCGAGGCCATCCACGTGGCGACGATCGCGCGGGGCGTGGCGAGGCCGAGCGTGCCCCAGGCGATGTTCTCGCCGACTTCGTAGCCGGCGCGGCTGGAGATGTAGCCGGCGTCGCGCATCCGCGCCAGCGGCGTCTGGCCGGCCGGGCCGACGTGTTCGAAGTAGTCGCCGAAGACCATGCTGTTCGTGTGCGCCTGCGCGGCGCGCCGCAGGCGCGCGTTCGGCCGCAGTCGCCGCTCGCCGTGGGTGACGCGTTCGCGGTTGATCAGGCACAGCGTCGCCGCGCGTATCAGCTTGAGGTCGTGTGCGGTGGGCGTCAGCTGCGTGTGCGCGCACGCGTGATGGCCCGAGCTACGCGCGCGGTGGTGGCCGCCGCCCTGAGCCAGCGCGGGGCCGCTCCCGGCGCTGAGAGCGACCGTGAGGCCGAGGGCCGCGCAGGCGGTGAGACGACGGAGACGCGGGGTGTCCACGTCGGCCGCATCGGGCCCTCAGGAGCGGGTCATTAGCGCTGCAAGAATTCTTTGGACGGGTGTTCGAGCGGCACGGCGCAGCGGCTCGCTACAGGCCGATCACGCGCGCGAGGATCTCGCGCATGATCTCGTCGCTGCCGCCGCCGATCGGGCCGAGGCGCGCGTCGCGCGCGGCGCGCTCGATGAAGTACTCGCGCATGTAGCCGGCGCCGCCGTGTATCTGCAGGCACGCGTCCATCAGCTCGAAACACGCGCGCTGCGTCAGCAGCTTCGCCATCGTCACCTCCCGCAGCGGGTCCTCGCCGCCGACGAAGCGGCGCAGCGCGTCGTGGGTGACGCAGCGACACGTGTACACGGACGTGGCGAGGTCGGCGAGCTTGTGTGCGATCGCTTGGTGGCCCGACAGCGAACGCCCGAACGCCTGGCGTTCGCGCGCGAACTCGACGGTGCGCTCCCACGCGAGCTGCATCGCGCCAACGGCGCCGAGCGACATCGCCAGACGCTCCCACTGGAAGTTGGCCATGATCAGCTTGAAGCCCTCGTTGAGACCGCCCAGCAGGTTCTCCTGCGGGACGAACACGTCTTGGAAGCTGATCGTGGCCGTGTCCGAGGCGTGCCAGCCGAGCTTCTCCAGCTTCGACGAGACGACACCCTCGCCGCGGTCGACGATCAGGAAGGAGATTCCGCGATGGCCGCCTTGCTGAGTGGTCTTGACGGCGGTGACGATGAAGTGCGCGCGCACGCCGTTCGTGATGTACGTCTTCTCGCCGCTCACCACCCAGCCGCCGTCGACGCGCTCCGCGCGTGTGGCGAGCGCGGCGACATCGGAGCCGGCGCCGGGCTCGGTGATGCCGAGCGCGCCGATCCGCTCGCCGGCGATCGCCGGCACCAGGTAGCGCTGCTTCTGCTCCTCGGTGCCGAACTTCCAGATCGGCGGCGTCGCGATGTTGACGTGCGCGCCGATGCCCGCCGCGGTGCCGCCGGAGCCGACGCGCGCCATCTCCTCGCACATGACCGCCTCGTGCAGGTAGTCGCCGCCCTGCCCGCCGTAGGACTCCGGGTACTTGAGCCCGAGCAGCCCCTGGGCCGCGAGCTTCGGAAATACGTCGTCCGGGAACCAGCGCTCGTCCTCCCACTGCTGTGCGTGGGGCGTCAGCTCGCGCTCGATGAAGCCGCGGACCGACTGTCGCAGCTGCTCGTGCTCGTCGTTGAAGGGCGGTGTGAGAGTGCTCATGAGATCGATTGGTAATCTGATGGTATGCGAGTTGCCATCGACAAGGTGGGACGAATCGTGATCCCGAAGCCGATGCGCGACGAGCTCGGGATCGACGGGCCCACCGAGCTGGAGCTGACCGAGCACGACGGGAAGCTGGAGCTGACCGTGCCGTACATCAAGGCGCATTTGGAGGTGCGCGACGGCTTCACGGTGATCGTCCCCGACGAGCCCGTGCCTCCCCTCACAAACGAGATCGTCCGCGAAACGCTCGAACGCGTCAGGAAGTGATCGTTCCCGACTCCAGCGTCCTGGTCGCGGCGCTGGCAAGCCACCACGACTCGAACCGTCGTGCCGTAGGTGCCCTCGCCGACGCATCCGGGCTGATCACCCACGCGGCGTTCGAGGCCTGCTCGGTGTTGAGCCGTCTGCCTGAGGGGTGGAGGGTGCAAGCCCCAATCGTCCTCGCAGCACTCGAGGATGACTTCCCGCGGCCTTGGCTTGCTCTCGGTCGGGAGGGGCAGCACGCTTGCCTGCGCCGCGCGGTCGACGCCGGCCTGCGCGGCGGTGCGCTGTACGACGCGCTGATCGCCGCGACCGCGCGCGAGCACGACGCCACGCTGCTCAGCGCCGACCGCCGCGCGAGAGACGCCTACGAGGCGATCGGCGTGCAGGTCTCCTACCTCGAATAGCTCGACAGCGACGGCGATCGGCGATCGCACTACAGCCCGTAGGAGCGGCCGATCACGTCGAGCATGATCTCGTCGGTGCCCGCGCCGATGCGGTTCAAGCGCGCGTCGCGCCACACGCGCTCGACGCCGTACTCGCGCATGTAGCCCGCGCCGCCGTGGATCTGGATGCATTCGTCGGCCACCTCGCACAGCACGCGCGAGGCGTGCAGCTTGGACATCGAGATCTCGCGCACGGGGTACTCGCCGTTCTGGAAGCGCCACGCGGTGATGTAGGTCATCTGCCGCGCCGACTCGATCTTCGTCGCCATCTCCGCGAACTTGTGGCGGATCACCTGGAACTTGCCGATTTCGCGGCCGAACGCCTTGCGCTCGTGCGCGTATTGCAGGGTCCGTTCGAAGCACTTCTGCGCGCCCGCCACCATGCCGGCGGCGCCGATCAGGCGCTCGCCCTGGAGCTCCCACATGATGTGGTAGAAGCCCTTGCCGACCTGACCGAGCACGGCGGAGGCCGGCACGCGCACGTCCTGGAATGCGAGCAGCGCCGTGTCCGAGGCGTGCATGCCGAGCTTCTCCAGGCGCTTCTCGCGGATCACGCCCGGCGCGTCCATCGGTACCAGGAACAGCGTGAAGCCGTCATAGCCGGCATCCGGATCGGTCTTCGTCACGAGCACGATCACGTCCGCGCGGTGGCCGTTGGTGATGTACGTCTTCGAGCCGTTGATGACGTAGTCCTCGCCGTCTCTCACCGCGCGCGTCTTGATCCCCGACACGTCCGAGCCGGCATCGGGCTCGGTGATGCCCAGGCACAGGATCTTCTCGCCCTTGATCGCCGGCACGACCCACTCCTGCTTCTGCTCCTCGGAGCCGAACGCGAGGATCGGCGGCATCGCCATGTCCGTGTGCACCGCGACCCCCATCGCGAGGCCGCCCGAGTTCGCGTTCGTGATCTCCTCCGCCAGCACGAGGCTCGTGTAATAGTCGCCGCCCTGACCGCCGTAGGACTCCGGCTTGTCCAAGCCGAGGAAGCCCAGCTCGCCCATGCGCGAGAACACCGAGTCGGGGAACGTCGTCTCCTCCCACTCCTCGGCGTGCGGCGCCAGCTCTTTGATCGCGAAGTTGCGGATCGACTCGCGCAGCTGTTCGTGCTCGTCGCTGAAGATGAAGTGCTTGCGCTGGCTCTTGAAGTCGGGCTTGCGCACGCTCTCGGCGGTGGCGGCCATGGGGACGGTCTCCTCTGCTGCTGGCTTACGGGTTCGCGGCGACGCTACCGCAGGCACGCGCAAAAGTAAATAGTAGAGCTGCGCACTTTACGCAGGCGCGCGCTTGCGGCTAGGATGCCGGCATGGCCGCCGAGAAGGTTCTCTACGCCGTCGTCGATGGCGTCGCGACGATCACGCTCGACGACCCGGACACGCGCAACGCGCTCTCGCCCGAGCTGCTCGGCGGCCTGATCGCGGCGTTCGAGCGCGCGCGCGAGGACTCCGAGGTGCGCTGCGTCGTGCTCGCCTCGTCGCACGCGAAGACGTTCTCCTCCGGCGCGAGCCTCGGCGGCTTCGGCGCCGACGCGCCGCTCGTCGAGAAGCACTTCGGCTCCGAGCGCTTCGTCGGGCTGTTCAAGCTGATCGGCGCGCTCGGCAAGCCGACGGTGTGCGCGGTGCGCGGGCACGTGCTCGCGGGCGCGCTCGGGGTCGCGCTCGCGTGCGATCTGATCCTGGCCTCCGAGGACGCGACGTTCGGCACGCCCGAGATCAACGTCGGCACGTTCCCGTTCATGATCATGGCGCTGATCTACCGCAACGTGCCGCGCAAGAAGGCCAACGAGCTGCTGCTGCTGGGCGAGCGCTGGGACGCGCGGGAAGCGCTCGCGGTGGGCATCGTCAATCGCGTGGTGCCCGACGAGGAGCTGGATGCGCTCGTCGCCGAGTGGTCCGGCAAGCTCGCGGGCCGCTCGCCCGCGATCATGCGTCTCGGCAAGGAGGCGATGCGCCGCCAGCTCGACATGCCGCTCGACGACGCGCTCGACTACCTGCGCGCGCAGCTCAGCCTCGCGCTCTCGACCGAGGACATCGTCGAGGGCGTCACCGCGTTCTTCGAGAAGCGCGAGCCGCGGTGGAAGGGCCGCTGATGGCCGCGACACGCAAAGCCGCGAAGACGGGGACGGAGCCGGCCGAGCCCGCCGAGCCGGCCAAGCAGTCGCTGCTGCGCCCGCTCGTGGAGGACCTGCAGGCGCGCCGCGCGGCGCTGAAGCTCGGCGGCGGCGAGGAGAAGATCGCCGCCCAGCACGAGCGCGAGAAGCTGACCGCGCGCGAGCGCATCGCGCTGCTGATCGATGACGGGACGTTCGTCGAGCTCGGCATCCACGGGCGGCCGCATTTCTCGCAGCGTGCGATGGATGGCGTCGAGGCGCCGGCCGACGGCGTGATCACCGGCTACGGCAAGGTCGACGGCCGCCTCACCGCGGTGTGCGCCTACGACTTCACCGTGATGGCTGGCTCGATGGGGATGACCGGCGAGATCAAGGTCACACGCTTGCGCGAGCTCGCGCTCACGAAGCGCATCCCGTTCGTGTGGCTGCTCGACTCCGCGGGCGCGCGTGTGCAGGAGGCCGCCGGTGCGATGTTCGCTGGCTCCGGGCACCTGTTCCGCGAGGAGGTCGTGATGAGCGGCGTGATCCCGCAGGTCGCGGCGCTGATGGGTCCGTGTGCGGCTGGCACCGCCTACATCCCCGGACTCGCGGACTTCGTGCCGATGGTCAAGGGCCGCGGCTCGATGGCGCTCGCCGGCCCGCATCTCGTGCGCGCCGCGATCGGCGAGGAGGTCACGCAGGAGGAGCTCGGCGGCTCGCGCGTGCACTGCCGCAAGTCGGGCGTCGGCGACATGGAGGTCGCAGACGACGAAGAGTGCATCGAGCGCATCAAGCAATACCTGTCCTACATGCCGCAGAACTGCGAAGAGCGGGCCCCGATCCGGGTGGGCGGGCCTGGATCGGATCCGATCGACAGGCGTGACGAGGAGCTGCTGGACGTGCTGCCGGAATCCAACCGCCAGCCGTACGACATGTACGAGGTGATCCGCCGCATCGTCGATGACGGCGAGTACTTCGACATCAAGGGCCAGTGGGCGAAGACGATCATCACGTGCTTCGCGCGTTTCGGCGGCAGGCCGGTCGGGGTCGTCGCCAACCAGCCCAAGCAGCTGGGCGGCATCCTCGACAACGACTCCGCCGACAAGGCCGCCCGCTTCGTCAACCTGTGCAACGCGTTCGCGATCCCGCTCGTGTTCATTCAGGACGTGCCCGGCTTCATGGTCGGCTCGAAGATCGAGGCCGAAGGCATCATCCGCCACGGCGCCAAGATGCTCTACGCGGTCGCCAACGCGACCGTGCCGAAGATCACGGTGATCACGCGCAAGGCGTACGGCGCTGGCTACTACGTGATGAACGGCCGCGCTTACGAGCCAGACCTGATCGTCGCGTGGCCCAGCGCGGAGATCAGCGTGATGGGCGCCGAGGGCGTCGTCGAGATCGCGTTTCGCAAACAGGTCGACGCGGCCGAGGACCCGGCGGCGAAGAAGGCCGAGCTGATCGAGGGCTTCCGCAAGATCTTCGACGTCTACATCGCCGCTGGCAACGACCTGATCGACGACGTCATCGACCCGCGCGAGACGCGCGAGACGATCTGCCGGGCGCTCGAGATGTCGCAGAGCAAGAAGATCGAGCGGCCCTGGAAGCGGCATGGCGTGGTGCCGGTATGAGCCTCGATGATCCCGTCGTCATCACCTGCTCGATCTCGGGCGCGATCGCCAACCGCGCGCAATGCCCCGCGATCCCGTACACGCCCGAGGAGTACGCCGCGGAGGCGCGGCGGATCGTGGACGAGGGCGGCGTGCACATCCACATCCACGCGCGCAAACCGGACGGCACGCCGTCGTACGAGATCGAGGACTTCCAGGCGATCGCCGGCGCGATCCGCGCGGAGGTCGGCGACGCGGCGATCATCAACTTCTCGACGGGCACGATCGGGGTCCCAGTAGCAAAGCGCGTGGAATACCTGCGCGCGTGCCGCCCGGAGGTGGCGGCGCTGAACATGGGCTCGATGAACTACGCCAAGTACTCCAAGTCGAAAAAGCAGTTCGTCTTCAACATGGTGTTCGAGAATCCGTTCGGCGAGATCGTCGAGCTGCTGGAGGCGATGAACGAGCTCGGCATCAAGCCCGAGCAAGAGTGCTTCGACGTCGGCCACGTCGGCAGCCTCGCGCCGCTGATCGACATGGGCGTGCTCAAGGAGACGCTGCACGTCGACTGCGTGATGGGCG
>JASLHP010000062.1 GCA_030149625.1 Solirubrobacteraceae bacterium | reverse complement strand
AGATGGCTCAAGGCGGCGGGGATTCTATTCAGGCCCGGGCCGGATGCGCTTGATGACGTTTGCCACAAATCGCGTGCGACCAGAAAAAGCCCTCGGAGCGCGGGCCTCTACTGGCCGGAAAACCGCGGCGGACGCTTCTCCAGGAACGCGATCGCGCCCTCCACGAAGTCCGCGCTGTCCGCCATCTCCTGCTGGATCCGCGCCTCGAGCTCGAGCTGCTCGTCCATGCGTGCGTACAGCCAGTTGTTCAACTGGCGCTTCGTGCCCGCGTAGGAGCGGGTTGGTCCGGCCGCCAGGCGCGCGGCGAGCGCGGCGACCTCCTCATCCAGGCGCTCGTCGGCGATCACGCGATTGATCAGGCCCCAGTCGAGGGCCTGCGCGGCGCCCAGACGCTCGCCCAGCAGCGACAGCTCCATCGCGCGCGCCATGCCCACCCGCGTCGGCACGAACAGCGAGGAGCCGCCGTCGGGAACGAGCCCGATGTTGACGAACGCGAGCAGGAAGTAAGAGCTCTCGGCGGCGAGGATCAGATCGCAGCAGAGCGCCAGCGAGCAGCCGATCCCGACGGCGGGACCGTTGACGGCGCCGATCACGGGCTTGGGAAGCTCGCGGATCGCCCGCATGATCGGGTGGTAGCGCTCGGTCAGCGTCTTGTAGACGTCCGGGCGGCCCGCGGCGGTGGTGTCGCCGCCGCTCACATCTCTGAGGTCCGCGCCCGAGGAGAAGGCGCGGCCGGCACCCGTGATCACGAGCGCGCGCACCGCCTCGTCGGCCGCGGTCGCGCGCAGCGCCGCCAGCAGGTCGGCGCCGAGCGCGGCGTTCCACGCGTTGAGCGCCTGCGGCCGGTTCAGCTCGATCGTGGCGACGCCGTCGGCGACTCGCACGTTGACGGCGTCCAGCTCTGCGTACGGCTCGCTCATCGCTCTCCCTTGGCTCGATCTCGGGTTGATCCTATGGTGTGAGGGATGACACGTCCCGTGATCGGCATCTGCGCCGCGCTGGAGCGGGCCAGATGGAGCGTGTGGGATCAGCCCGCCGCGCTGCTGCCGCTCGCCTACGTCACGGCCGTGCAGCGCGCCGGCGGCCTCGCGGCGATGCTGCCGCCCGACCCGTGGCTGGCGGAGGACCCGCGGCAGGCGCTCGAGCTGATCGACGGGCTGATCCTCGCGGGCGGCGCTGACATCGATCCCGCGTCATATCAGCAGGAGCCGCATCCGCAAACGGCCGGCACGGTGCCAGAGCGCGACGCGTTCGAGCTGGCGCTGGCGCGCGGCGCGATCGAGCGCGACATGCCCGTGCTCGGCATCTGCAGGGGCATGCAGCTGCTCAACGTCGCCTGTGGCGGCTCGCTCGTCCAGCACGTGCCCGAGCGCTTCGGGCACGAAGAACACCGGCGCGTGCCCGGCTCGTTCGAAGGCGCCGAGCACAACGTGACCCTGATCGAGGGCTCGCTCGCGGCTCGCGCCGCGGGAGAGATCGTGCACATGACGAAGTCCCATCACCACCAGGGCGTCGATCGGCTCGGCGAGGGGCTGATCGTCACCGGCTGCTCGGCGCTCGATGAGCTTCCCGAGGCGATCGAGTGGGGGGGCGAGCCGTCCGATCGCCGCTTCGTGCTCGGCGTTCAGTGGCATCCGGAGGCGGATGTCGCAAGCTCGGTCGTGGGCGCGCTCGTCGAGGCCGCCGCGTCCGTGCGCGTCTCCGAGTAGCCGCGGCCTCGACATATACTCCCCGCCCTGTGCGGCTGTCGAAGGCGATCAGAGCAACCGCCTGGGGGATGGTGGTGGCCGGGGTCGCCGCACCGCTCGTGCGCAAGCGCGTGGGCGCGCGGCCGCTCGTGGTGCAGAGCATCGCGTTCTGCGCGCCGCTCGGACTGAGCGTCGCCGCGCGCCGCTCCCGCGGCCGCGACGTCGCGGTCTGCGCGCTGCAGATGTGGGCTTATCTCGCCGCCTACAAGTCGCCGCACGACGACCCCGAGCTGCAGCGTGCGCGCGTGCGCGTCGACTATCCGATCCGCGTGGATCGGATCCTCGGGCTCGGCGCGCTGCCGACGGTGCGCCTACAGCGGGCGCTGGCTGGCGGCGGCGCAGCCGCGTCGGACTGGAGCGCCCTCGATCGCCTGCTCGTGTGGGCGCACTGGAGCTGGTTCTTCGTACCGCACGGGTCGGCCGCGTACATCCTCGTGCGTCATCGCGAGCGCTTTCCGCGCGCCGCGCTGATGACCTACGCGGTGTTCGATCTCGGCGCGATCGTCTACTGGCTCGTGCCGACGGCGCCGCCGTGGTACGCCGCTGAGGCGGCCGCCGAGCGGGGCGCGCAGGCGCCGGCGGTCAGACGCATGATGGTCGAGTACGGCGAGCTGTTCTGGAGAGACGGCTGGGGCTCGCTCTACAGTGTGTTCGGAGGCAATCCCCTGGCCGCGATGCCGTCTCTGCACTTCGCTACATCCGTGATGGCTGCGCTCCTCCTCGCCGAGGTGGAGCCCGTGGCGGGCGCGCTCGGGTGGAGCTATACGGTGACGCTCGGGTTCGCGCTCGTGTACCTGGGGGAGCACTACGCGATCGATCTGCTGGCGGGAGCGGCGTTGACAGTGGCGGTGCGGCGGCTGGGGCCGCGCGCTGGACCGGCGTTCGCGCGTGCGCGGCGAACGCTCGCGGCGCTGGAGGAGATCGCACACGGGACGGCTTGAGCAGAGGGGGGTGAACACGATCAGCACGCAATGCGGTGAGCGACGCGCAGTCGTCGGGAAGGCCGAGGAGGTGGCGACGGTCGAGGACGTGGATCGGGCCGGCGCGCACGCGAGCGCGGGCGAGGACGAGATGCCGCGCGTGCTGCTCACGCGCCGGCAGATCGCCGCGTTCGCGGCCTTCATCCTGCTCGGCGTCGGCTTCCTGTACTTCGTGCTGCCGAACCTCACCGGTGTGGGCAAAACGGTGCACCACATCGAGGGCGGCGACAAGTGGTGGATCGCGATCGGCGTGATGCTCGAGGCGCTGTCGTTCGCCGGCTACGTGGTGCTGTTCCGCGCCGTGTTCGTGCTCCGCGTCGATGCGCCCGGCCGCATCGGCTGGCGCGAGAGCTACGAGATCACGATGGCGGGGCTCGTCGCCACGCGGCTGTTCGCGGCCGCCGGCGCCGGCGGCGTCGCGCTCACGGCCTGGGCGTTGCGCCGCTCGGGCATGTCGCCCCGCCTGGTCGCTTGCCGGATGGTCGCGTTCATGGTGCTGCTGTACGTCATCTACGCCGGCTCGCTGCTGCTCGACGGCGTCGGCCTCGGGATCGGGCTGTTCCCCGGCGGCGGCTCGTTCGCGATCACGATCGTGCCGGCGATCGTCGCCGCGATCCTGTTCGGCGTGGCCGGCGCGATGACGCTGCTGCCCGGCGACCTCGAGCGGCGGCTCGACCGCTGGGCGTCCCGCTCGGGCCGCTTCGCGCACTGGATCGCCCGCGCCGTCGCAGCGCCGGCGCTCGCGGCGAGCGGCGTGCGCACGGCGATCGAGCTGATCCGCACCCGCGACACCGGGTTGCTCGGGGCGCCCGCATGGTGGGGCTTCGACATCGCCGTGCTGTGGGCGATGTTCCACGCCTTCGGCTCGCCGCCGCCATTCACGGTCATCTGGATGGCGTACTTCGTCGGCATGCTCGGCAACCTGCTGCCGCTGCCCGGCGGTCTCGGAGGCGTCGAGGGCGGCATGATCGGCGCGCTGGCGGCGTTCGGTGTCGGCTTCAACCTGTCGGTGCTCGCGGTGCTCTCCTACCGCGCGATCTCGTTTTGGCTGCCGACGCTCCCCGGCGTCGTCGCCTACTTCCAGCTGCGGCGGACCGTCTCACGCTGGCGCGACGAGCAGAGCTCGTCGCTCGATCCGGCCGGATCGGCCGGGTCGAGCGCATCGCTGGGCGCGCTGCAAGGCCAGTGAGCCAGCGCCGACGATCCGGGCGGATGGTCGCTGGCGGTGGGAAGCGCGACCGCCGAGCTTGCTATACTTTACAAAGTAAAGCGACCACGAAATGGTCGCGGGAGAACGATCGGGAGCACAGATGAGCGACGTCGAGAACGTGATCATCGTCGGCAGCGGGCCGGCCGGCTACACAGCGGCGCTGTACACGGCGCGCGCGAACCTCAACCCGCTGGTGATCGAGGGCTTCGCGTGGGGCGGCCTGTTGCAGCAGACGACAGACGTCGAGAACTACCCGGGCTTCCCCGACGGCGTGATGGGCCCGGAGATGATGCAGAAGTTCCGCGACCAGGCCGAGCGCTTCGGCGCGCGGCTCGTCACCGACCAGGCCGACCGCGTCGAGCTCGCGAGTGGATCGGATCCCGCCCACCCCGCCGTGCACAGCGTCTGGGTAGGCGACGTCGAGCACCGCGCGCGCACCGTCGTGCTGGCGATGGGCGCCGAGCACAAGAAGCTCGGCGTCGCCGGCGAGCAGGAGCTCTCCGGCCGTGGCGTCAGCTACTGCGCGACCTGCGACGCCGCCTTCTTCCGCGAGGCGCAGACGATCATCGTCGGCGGCGGCGACTCCGCCATGGAGGAGGCGATCTTCCTCTCCAAGTTCGCCGCCAAGGTCACGATCGTGAACCGCCGCGACGAGTTCCGCGCATCGAAGATCATGCTCGAGCGCGCCCGCGCGCAGGCAAACGTCGAGTTCGTCACGCCCTACACCGTCAAAGAGTTCGTCGCCGGCGAGAACGGCGCGCTCGGCCACGCGACGCTGATCCACGCGGAGACCGGCGAGCCGCGCGAGATCCCCGTCTCCGGCGTGTTCATCGCGATCGGCCACGAGCCGCAGTCAGCGCTCGTGCGCGGCCAGGTGGACGTCGACGAGAACGGCTACGTCGTCACCGAGGGCAGGTCCACCCGCACGAAGCTGCCCGGCGTGTTCGCCGCCGGCGACCTCGTCGACCACACCTACCGCCAGGCGATCACCGCCGCCGGCTCCGGCTGCCAGGCCGCGCTCGACGCCGAGTGGTATCTGCGCGACACGCCCGGGATTCCGGTGCCGCTGGGCATGCCGCTCGGCGACCCCGCTGAGGCGCAGTGGGCGCCGGCGGCGGCCGACTCCGCTTAGGCGAGCGCGAGCACGGCGTCACGGGGCCGCGTAAAGGATCGGCGCGATTCTGCCGACTCCTGTCTTGAACGTCCCCACGAGAGGAGCAGAACGCCGATGGCCGCGCCCACCACCGAGAAGTGTCGCCTCGTCACCCGCAGTGACTTCGACGGGCTGGTCTGCGCTGCCCTGCTCAAAGAGCTGGGGATCCTCGACGAGATCAAGTTCGTCCACCCGAAGGACATGCAGGACGGGCTGCTCGAGATCACCGAGCGCGACATCACGACGAACCTTCCCTACGTACCCGGCGTGCGCCTCGCGTTCGACCACCACGAGAGCGAGGCGCTGCGCCTCGAGCAGAGCCCCGAAAACCACATCATCCTCCCGGGCGCGCTGTCCGCGGCGCGCGTCGTCTACGACTACTTCGGCGGCGCCGAGCGCTTCAGCCTCGTCAGCGAGTCGCTGATGGAAGCCGTCGACAAGGCCGACAGCGCACTGTTCTCGGCCGAGGAGATCACCACTCCGAGCGGCTGGATCCTGCTCAGCTTCCTGATGGACCCGCGCACCGGCCTCGGCCGCTTCCGCGACTTCCGCATCTCCAACTACGAGCTGATGATGGAGCTGATCGACGCCTGCCTGTACAGCAGCGTCGAGGAGATCCTCGAGATGCCCGACGTCGCCGAGCGCGTCGCGCTCTATCGCGAGCACGCCCTCGACGCGCAGGCGCAGCTGCTGGACTGCTCGACCGTGCACGAGAACCTCGTCGTCGTCGATCTGCGCGAGGAGCAGGTGATCCACCCCACGAACCGCTTCATGGTCTACGCGCTGCACCCCCGGTGCAACATCTCGATTCACGTCATGTGGGGCCTGGAAAAGCAGAACACCGTGCTCGCGATGGGCAAGTCGATCATCGACCGCTCCAGCAAAACCGACGTGGGCGCGCTGATGCTCTCCTACGGCGGTGGCGGACACGACGCGGCCGGCACCTGCCAGGTCGGCCACGAGGACGCCGAGCGCGTGCTCGGCGAGCTGATCGAGCGCGTCAACGCCGACGGCTGAACGCGCCGACGGGCAGCCGTCTGAGGCGCGCGCCACGGGCACGCGGCGAGGTCTGCCCGCGGACGACGCGCCTGGGCCGCGGGCCGTCAGTCACTGCCGTCGAAGAAGCCCGCGCCCGTCGAGCCGCCGAGGCGTCCCGCCGCGACCAGCCTGCGCAACGTTGGCGCCGGGCGATAGCGCTCCTCGCGATACTCCTCGTACAACGCGACCAAGACCGACAGCACGTGGTCGAGGCCGATCGCGTCGGCCCAAGCGAGCGGGCCGTGCGGATGGCTCAGGCCCAGCACCATGCCGGCGTCGATGTCGCGAGCCTCGCCGACGCCTTCGCCGAGCGCGAACGCCGACTCGTTGATCACCTGGCAGACGATCCTGCCGAGCACCAGCCCCGGCGCGTCGCCGACCCACGCCACGTGCTTGCCCAGCGCGGCGAAGAAGCGCTCGGCGCGTGTCGCCGCGACCGGCGAGGAAGTCTCGCCGCGCGTCAGCTCGACGAGTCCCGCGCCAGCCAGCGGCGCCAGCACGTGGAAGCCCACGGCGCTTCCGCCCGGGTCGAGCGTGGCCAGCGACCCCCGTGCGCACAGCAGCACGCGTGCGCCGCCCTGCGGCTGCGCGCTCGCGCCGCGGCGATCCGGCCCGCCGCCCGGCACCGCCCCGGACCCCGGCTGTGCCGCGGGGGCCGCGTCGCAGTCGATCACCAGTGCCGGCAGCACGCCGCCCGTCGGCGCGTGCGGCGAGCGCACCTCGTAGCCGACAGCGCTCGCGGCCTCGCGCAACTGATCCGCGATCACGCCCGCGCCCGCGATCACGACCACGCCTTCACCAGCGCCGGGCGCGCCGTCGGCCGGCGGCTCGGGGTCCGGCGCGCGGTGCGCACCGTTCACCCGCGTGTAGTCGTAGTAGCCGCGACCGCTCTTGCGACCGTGCAGACCCGCCGCCACGTAGCGCGCGGCGATCATCGACGGCCGCCAGCGCGGCTCGCCAAAGCTCTGCGCGTAGAAGCTCTCGGAGATCTCCAAGCCCGTGTCCACGCCCACCAGGTCCATCAGCTCGAACGGGCCCATGCGAAAACCGCCCTGCATGCGGCAGATGCGGTCGATCGTCTCCACGTCCGCGAGCTGCTCCTGCAGCAGCCGCAGCGCCTCCAGACCAAACGGCCGGTTGCAGCGGTTGACGATGAACCCCGGGCCGTCCTTCGCGACGATCACGCTCTTGCCCATCGCCTCGCCGGTGGCCCGCGCGAGCGCCAGCGCGCGCGGCGAGGACTCCACGCCCGCGACCACCTCCAGCAGGCGCATCAGCGGCGCCGGGTTGAAGAAGTGCATGCCGACGACGCGCTCCGGGTGGCTCGCGCCCGTCGCGATCGCCGTCACGAGCAGCGACGAGGTGTTCGTCGCGAGCACGCACTCGGCGCTCACGATCGCAGACAGCTTCGCGTACATCTCGTGCTTGAGCTCCAGGCGCTCCGGCGCCGCCTCGATCACGAGCTCGCAGTCCGCGAACGCCGCCAGCTCCTCGGCCGGCTCGAGGCGCTGCGAGGCCGCGTCCGCGTCCTGCTCCGAGAGCTTGCCCTTGACCATTTCTTTGCGCAGCCCGTCCTCGGCGCCCGCGATCCCGCGCGCGAGCGCCTCTCCGAACGGGTCGTGCAGCAGCGTGCGTGCCCCCGAGCGCGCCGCCAATTGCGCGATGCCTGAGCCCATCGTGCCGGCTCCGAGCACGCCGATGACGGACGCCGGCCGGCCCATCGAGCCGGCGGAGCCGGCCTTGTCGTCCTGATGTTCTCGCGTCTGCCCGGACATGCGATTCGCTCCCGTGCCGTGCGCTCAGGCTGGCACGAGCGCGTTGACGCCCGTCATCGCGCGCCCGATCAGCATCTGCTGGATCTGCGAGGTGCCCTCGTAGATCGTCGTCACGCGCGCGTCGCGGAAGTAGCGCTCGACCGGGTGGTCGTCCACGTAGCCCGCGCCGCCGTGCACCTGGATCGCGAGGTTCGCGCATTCCAGCGACGCCTCCGTCGCGTGCAGCTTCGCGATCGACGTCTCCAGCGAGTTCGGCCGGCCCTTGTCCTTGAGGAAGCCAGCGCGCCACGCCAGCATCCGCGAGGCGTCCGTTTTCAGCACCATTTCCGCGATCATCGCCTGCACCAGCTGGAAGCTCGCGATCGGTTTGCCGAACTGCTCGCGCTCCTTCGCGTACTTGACCGACTCATCGACGCAGCCTTGGCAGATGCCGACCGCGCCGCACGCCACCGAGTAGCGCCCCGACTCCAGGTTCGACAGCGCCACTTTGAAGCCGTCGCCGACGTTGCCGAGCATCTGCTCGTCCGCGACCTCGACGTCTTCCAGCGAGATCGACGCCGTGTCCGATGCGTGCAGGCCCATCTTGTGCTCGATCGTCTGCGTCGTGAAGCCAGGGTGCTCGGTGTCGACGAGGAAGCACGCGATGCCCTTGTAGCCGAGCGCCGGGTCCGTCTGCGCGAAGATCAGCGCGACCTTCGCGTAGCTAGCCATCGAGATCCACATCTTCGCGCCGTTGATCACCCAGCCCGAGTCCGTCTTGCGCGCCCGCGTCTTCTGGTTCGCCGCGTCCGAGCCCGTGTCCGGCTCCGTCAGCCCGAAGCAGCCGAGCCACTCGCCCGAGCACAGCTTCGGCAGGTACTCGTGCTTCTGCTCCTCCGTGCCGAACTTCAGGATCCCCGAGCACACCAGCGAGGTCTGCACCGACACGACCGTTCTGATCGACGAGTCCGCGCGGCCGATCTCCTCGACGACGAGGCCGTACGACAGGTAGTCGAGGCCCGCGCCGCCGTACTGCTCCGGGACGATCGCGCCCAGGTAGCCCTGGTTGGCGATCTTCTTCACCATCTCCAGGTCGAAGTGATGGTTGCGCGCGTTTTCGCGCGACTGCACCACGATCTCCTTGTCGGCGAACTCGCGCGCCGTGTCCTTGATCAGGCGCTGCTCGTCGCTCAGGTCGAAGTCCATCCTGCTCCTATCCGGTCGTGCGGGTTTTGAACGTGAGGCCGGTACTTGTGTCTGTTTTGCGCGAGCCGTAT
>JASLHP010000401.1 GCA_030149625.1 Solirubrobacteraceae bacterium | reverse complement strand
CGCACATGTGCGACCCCGAACAGAGTCGCTAAGGACGGTCGTAGCGGAGTCGCTAAGGACGGTCGTAGCGGAGTCGCGAAGGGTCGGTCGCGGGAGACTCGCAAAAACGAATTCATTACAAACTAGAATTATCTTACGACGGAAGGAGTTCGTATTCGAGGGCACACTCCGAGGAGCCGCGGGGTGGGACGGCGCTTGCGGCGGGTCGTCCCACCTAGCGGCTAAATTTGCGTGCAAAGGGGGTACGTCGATGATCACGCTCAACCGGCTCGGCCACCACGACGAGCCGTTCCATCTGAATATCGACATGATCGTGACCGTCGAGTCGACGCCCGACACGGTGATCACGCTCGCGACCGGCGCGAAGGTCGTCGTCGCGGAGACGCCGGAGCAGGTCGCCGCCGCCGTGCAGGACTATCGCGCGGCGGTGCTCGCCGACGCGTTTCGGCGCCGCGGCGCCACGCGCCAGCCGCCGCTCGCGCCCGTACACCGCGACCTCCCGCGCGAGCCGCATCTGACCGCGGTCGAGGACGAGCCCACGTAGCCGCGCCCGGCTCGATAGGGCCGCCCGTGCACGGCCGGCCCTCAGACTGAAGGATTTTTCGCCGCGAGCCGATGTAACGAAGCAATGAAGGCTTCAACGGCCATCGGAATCGGGTTGGCCTTCGGCTCCCTGCTCATGAGTTCGATGATGGACGGGACCAGTCCCGCGTCCTTCATCAACATTCCTGCGCTGATGATCATCCTCGGCGGCACCGCCGGGGTGACGATGGCGAGCGTCGGCATGGCGTCGATGAAGCGCATCCCGAGTCTGTACAAGCTCGTCATCTCCGCGGAACCGCCCGACATGCGCGGGCGCCTCGACGAGCTCGTGTCGCTCGCCGACAAGGCCCGTCGCGAGGGGCTGCTCGCGCTCGACGCGATGCTCGGCGAGATCGACGACGCCTTCACGCGCAACGCGCTGCGGCTCGTCGTCGACGGCACCGACCCGGAGATGGTGCACGCGATCCTCGAGGCCGAGGTCGACGGCATGGCCGCGCGCCACGCGGCCGGCGCCGCGCCGTTCGAGAAGGCCGGCGGCTTCGCGCCGACGATGGGCATCATCGGCACCGTGCTCGGGCTCGTGCACGTGCTGCAGAACCTCGCGGCGCCCTCGACGCTCGGCCCGTCGATCTCGGCCGCGTTCATCGCCACGCTGATGGGCGTCGGCTCCGCGAACGTCGTGTTCCTGCCGATCGCCAACCGCCTGAAGGCGATCTCCGCCGAAGAGATGGAGATGCGCATGATGACGCTCGAGGGCATCCTCTCGATTCAGGCCGGCGACAACCCGCGCCTGGTCTCCGAAAAGCTGATGTCCTACGTCGCGCCCGAAGATCGCAGCTCCGAGGACGAGCAGAACGTCGCGCGCATCGACGTCGAAGCCAAGGCGGCCTGAGATGGCGCGCGGTCACGGCGGCCGCCGTGGCGGTCACGGCGGCGAGCACGAGAGCGAGGAGCGCTGGCTGCTCACCTACGCCGACATGATCACGCTGCTGATGGCGCTGTTCATGGTGCTGTTCTCGATCTCCTCGGTCAACATCTCCAAGTACCAGACCCTGCAGAAGTCCTTGAAGGCGGCGTTCTCCGGCAACATCCTGCCGGGCGGCAAGTCCGTCGCCCAACCGGGCTCCACCGCCAACGCCGCGCAGACGCCCGCGACCGTCGAACTGCAGGCGCTCGAGCCGGTCCAGACCGAAGGCGCCGCAAGCCTGCAGGACAGCACCGCCCACGGCAGCTCGAGCGCCGCCGCGTCCGCCGCCCAGCAGGCCGCCGCGCAGCGCCAGGCCGCCGAGTTCCAGCACATCAAGGAAGAGCTCGACGCCTACGCGAGCTCGCACGGCTTCGCCAAGAGCGTCAAGACCTCGATCGAAGCGCGCGGCCTCGTGATCAGGGTGCTCACCGACGATCTCCTGTTCGCCTCCGGCCGGGCGACGCTCGAAGCCAGGGCGAACGGCCTGCTGAGCGAGATCGCCAAGCTGCTGAACGTCGATCAGACGCACCCGATCTCGGTCGAAGGCAACACCGACAACGTCCCGATCCACTCGTCGCTGTTCCCGAGCAACTGGGAGCTCTCGACCGCGCGCGCGAGCACCGTCGTGCGCTTCCTGATCGCTCACGGCGTCGGCGCCAACCGGCTGACGGCCTCCGGCAACGCCGAACAGCGCCCGTATGACAGCAACGCTACGGCCGCCGGCCGCGCGCGCAACCGGCGCGTGGAGATCGTCATGCGCAGGCTCGGCGAAAGCGAAGGCGAAACCCCCGAAGGCGCAAGCAGCGAAAGCCCATAGTCAAGGAAGACCTACACATGCTCAAGAACAAGAAGCTAATGCTCGCCGTGGCCCTGCCGATTCTCATACTGGGAGTGGGCTACAAGATGACCCGCCCGAAGCCCGTCGACAAGGACAAGATCAAGGGAACCATCTACGTGATGCCCGCGCCATTTTTGCTCAACCTCTCAGACGGCAAGTTCGCGAAGATCACCGTCGCGCTCGAGCTCGCGCCCGGGCAGAGCGACGGCGCCTCCGCGACCGCCGCCGCGTCCAGCGGCGAAGGCGCCGCGGGCACGCTCCCGGAGGAACCGCTCGTGCGCGAAATCGTCACCAACGCGGTCACCAACCAGAGCGGCGAAACGCTGATCTCCAATCAGGGCAGGGCCGGCGTCAAGCGCCAGATCCTGAAGGCGATCGGCGCGCAGACGGACGTCAAAGTCGAAGCCGTGCTGTTCCCAGATCTGACCGTGCAATAGCCGACTGTGCGACAGGAGCGCGTGTGAGCGAGACGATCGAGTACGAGCAGTTCGACCAGGGCGGCGATGAGCGCAGCGGCGGCCAGGCCACGATCGACGCCGGCCACGAGGCGGACCTCAGTCGCCTCAGCGAGATCCCGATGGAGCTGAGCGTCGAGATCGGACGCACGCACATGACCGTCGGCGAGACGCTCGACCTGCGCGTCGGCTCCGTCGTCGCGCTCGAGCGCCTCGCCGGCGAAACCGCCGACCTGCTCGTCAACGGCAGCGCGATCGCGCGCGGCGAGGTCGTCGTGGTCGACGAGCAATACGGCCTGCGTGTCACCGAGATCCTCGACGGCGCCGCCGGCGGCGAGCCGGCGCAGCCGTCCTCCGCTCGCGACGGCGGCTCGGCCGCCGCGTCCGCGCCAGGCGTCGCGACGGAGAATCCAGCCGCCGCGGATGGCGCGGATGGCGCGGATGGCGCGGATGCCGCGGATGGCGCGGATGCCGCGGATGCCGCGGATGGCGCCGCCGGCGCCGGGGAGGGCGCGGACGCGTGAGCGTCGGCGCCGACGACAAGCGCCAGCTCGACGACGAGCAGCTCGCGCGGGAGCCGCGGACGCCCGCCGAGGAGCACCCGCCCGAGCACCCGCCCGAGCACCCGCCCGAGCACGCGACCGTCGCCGCCGAGCAGGTGCGCACGCTCGACTTCTCGCAGCCGACGAAGTTCACGACCGAGCTCCGGCGGCGCATCGCGCGCGCGCTCGAGGGCTTCTGCGAGACGCTCGGAGGCTCGCTCGCCGGCGAGCTCAACGCCGAGGTCGAAGTCGCCGTCGCCGACATCGGCCAGCACACGTGGGCAGCCGCCAAGGCGCAGCTGCCGGCTGACTCGATCGCGGTGGCGGTCGAGGCCGAGAGGATCCACCGGCACATGATGATGAGCGTCGAGCGCCCGCTCGTACTGCAGTCGCTCGAATGTCTGCTCGGCGGCAAAGCCTCGCAGGCGCCCGCCGAACGCCACCTGACGGAGCTCGACTGGGTGCTGACGCGCGGCGTGCTCGACGCGATCGTGCGCCAGCTGTCGGTCGCCTGGGACGAGCTCGGCGGCGCGCTGTTGACGCGCGGCGACGTCGACATCGAAGGCGACGCGGGCGTGCTGATGCCGGTCGGCGAACCGACGCTGTCGGTCGCGCTCGAGGTCAAGCTCGACGGGCTCACGTCGGGCATGTCGCTGCTGATCCCGTGGGGCGCGATCGAGCCGATCACCGAGCGCATCCGCGGCGGCGCCAACCAGCCCGCGAGCGCCGACCCGCAGCTCGTGGGCGCGTTGCGGCGCGGCGTCGCCGGCGCGCCGGTGCTGCTGCGCGTCGAGGTCGGCTCCGCGCAGATGCCGATCGAGCGCATGCTCGAGCTCGGGCCCGGCTCGCTGCTCGCGCTCGAAGATCGCGCCGAGGACGGCGTGGTGCTGTTCGCCGAGGGCATCTCGCTCGGCCGCTGCGCCCGGGACGCCCGCGGC
>JASLHP010000327.1 GCA_030149625.1 Solirubrobacteraceae bacterium | reverse complement strand
GACCGCTCGCTGCTCGAGCGGTCACCACTGCGTCGTCTTCCAGACAGAGCGCTCAAGCTCGGGCTGACGGCGCTCTCAGCGCTGATCCTCGCGCTGATCGTCTACTTCTTCATCCGCCTCGTCGGGCAGGCTCGCCCGGCGTTCGCCAAGGAAGGCGTCGGCGGCTTCGTCTTCGGCAACGACTGGAACGTCAGCGCCGAACACTTCGGCGCGCTGCCGCTGCTCGTCGGCACGTTGATCACCTCTGCGCTCGCGCTCCTGATCGGCGTGCCGGTCGCGGTCGCGGCGGCCGTCTACGCGACCGAGCTGTGCCCTTTGCGCCTGCGCGCACCGCTGACGCTGCTCGTCGAGCTGCTCGCCGCGGTGCCATCGGTCGTATACGGGCTGTGGGGCATCTTCTTCCTCGCGCCGAAGCTGCAGGGCACCGAGCAGTGGATCGCCGATCGTCTGTCGTTCGTCCCGTTCGTCGGCGGCGGTCTCGTGACGATCCCCAACTACTTCATCACCGGGCTCGTGCTCGCGATCATGATCCTGCCGATCGTCAGCGCGATCAGCCGCGAGGTGATGAGCACGGTGCCCGCCGACCACAAGGAGGCCGCGCTCGGGCTCGGCGCCACGCGCTGGGAGATGATTCGCCTCGCCGTGCTGCCGTACTGCCGCTCGGGCATCGTCGGCGGCGCGATGCTCGGTCTCGGCCGAGCGATCGGCGAGACGATCGCCGTCACGATCCTGATCGGCGACGCCCCGCGGCTCGGCGACCACCTGTTCGCGCAGGGCTACAGCCTCGCCGCGGTGATCGCCAACGAGTTCGGCGAAGCGCAGGGCGTCCACCGCTCGGCGCTGTTCGCCGCCGGGCTGGTCCTGTTCGTGCTGACGCTGCTCGTCAACGGCGTCGCGCGGCTGTTCGTGGTCAGAGCGGCACGCGCGAGCAGCTCCGGAGCAGGCGGCCAGGCGGCCGGCGGCATCACCTCGGTCGCGGGCGCGGCGGTCGGAGCATGAGCGCCCACGGGGCATCCGCGCGGCGGTCCGGAGCAGGCCAGCTCGAGCGCTTCGAGCTGAGTCCCGCACGACGGCGCAAGGACCGGCTCGCTCGCGGCGCGATCCTCGGCGGCACCGCGATCGCGCTGATCCCGCTCGTGCTGATCGTCTACTACCTGCTGCGCAAGGGACTCGGAGCTTGGAGCATCAGCTTCTTCACGACGGACCCGACCGGCAACACGTTCTTCGGCGGCTCGAGCATCGGCGGCATCAAGAGCGCGATCCTCGGCACGATCGAGATCGTCGCGCTCGCCTCGGCGATAGCCGTGCCGATCGGGGTCGGCGTGGCGGTGTGGCTCGTCGAGTACGGCAAGGGCAGCTGGTTCGCGCAGCTCGTGCGCTTCTTCGTAGACGTCCTCACGGGCGTGCCGTCGATCGTGTTCGGCCTGTTCGTGTACATCGTGCTGGTCGTCGGCACCGGCAGCACCTACGCCGGCTACAAGGGCTCGATCGCGCTCTCGCTGCTGATGCTGCCGGTCGTGATCCGCTCCGCCGAGGTCATCCTGCTGCTCGTGCCCTCGGCGCTCCGCGAGTCGGCGCTCGCGCTCGGCGCGCCACGCTGGCGGGTGATCTTCAGCATCGTGCTGCCGACGGCGCTGCCCGGGATGATCACCGGCGTGCTGCTGGCCGTCGCGCGTGCGGCCGGCGAGACGGCGCCGCTGCTGTTCACGGCAGCCGCCACGCTGAAGACGAGCTTCAACCTGGGTGGGTTCATGAACTCGCTGCCTGTGCAAATCTACAAGGACGTCACCTCCCCCACCACCGCTGTCGTCAATCGCGCCTGGGGAGCCGCGCTCGCTCTCGTCGTGATGATCCTGCTGCTCAACCTCATCGCCCGCCTGATCGCTCGAAGGAGCCGCCTTGCATGACCCCCGACGGACGGACCCAGGAGATGGATGACGTGGACCGCGAGAGCAGCCCGGAGCTGGGGCGCCAACAGCAGCGAGACGCTGGCGAGCAGAGCCGAGCGCACGGACCGGAGCGGCTCACGGGCGCCGCAGTCGCCACGCCGCCGGCGCCGCCCGGCGCGCGCGTCGAGGCCAAGCCGGGTGTGAGCGTCAGGCTCGAGCAGTTGCGAGCCTTCTACGGCGACGCCGAACAGGTCAAGGGCATCGACCTGGAGTTTCGCGCCAACGAGGTGACCGCCATCATCGGGCCGTCAGGGTGCGGCAAGTCGACGATGGTCCGCTGCATCAACCGCATGCACGAGGAGGTGCCGGGAGCGCGCGCGGAAGGCAGAGTGCTGCTCGAGGACCTCGACGTGTACGACTCGTCGGTCGACGTCGTCGCCGTACGTCGCGCGATCGGCATGGTCTTCCAGAAGCCCAACCCGTTCCCGACGATGTCGATCTTCGACAACGTCGCCGCCGGCCCGCGGCTCAGCTCGCGCCGCGGCGGCGATCTGCGCGAGACCGTCGAGCAGGCGCTGCGCGGCGCCGGCCTGTGGGACGAGGTCGCCGAACGCCTGGACGAGCCCGGCGCGGGATTGTCCGGCGGCCAGCAGCAGCGGCTGTGCATCGCGCGCTCGCTCGCCGTGGATCCCGAGGTGATCCTGATGGACGAGCCGTGCTCCGCGCTCGACCCGATCGCCACGCTGAAGATCGAGGAGCTGATCGAC
>JASLHP010000322.1 GCA_030149625.1 Solirubrobacteraceae bacterium | reverse complement strand
GCTCGCTGCGTCCTTGCCCAGCTTGACTCCCGGCCGTCTGGCCGCAAGGCCCGCGGTGAGCGCTGCGCTGGGCGGCGTCCTCGATCGCTCGTGTGCGGAGCACACTTCGCTCGCTGCGTCCTTGCCCAGCTTGACTCCCGGCCGTCTGGCCGCAAGGCCCGCGGTGAGCGCTGCGCTGGGCGGCGTCCTCGATCGCTCGTGTGCGGAGCACACTTCGCTCACTGCGTCCTTGCCCAGCTTGACTCCCGGCCGTCTGGCCGCAAGGCCCGCGGTGAGCGCTGCGCTGGGCGGCGCGGTGAGCGCTGCGGCCCATCGCGACCCCTCGCGCGAGCCGCCGGCGGCCTACACTGCCCGGCGTGATCGAAGATCTCGTCAGGCAGATCGAGTCGCGCTTCGCGGAGCTCGGCACGCAGATGACGGACCCCAACGTGATCTCCGACAGAGAGCGCTACGCGGAGGTGGGTCGCGCTTACAGCCAGCTGGAGCCGGCGGCGAAGCTCGCCGCGCAGTGGCGCTTGGCCCACGACGACGCGGCCGGTGCGCAGGAGCTGCTCGCGGAGATGGGCGAGGACACGGACATGCGCGAGGAGCTCAGCGAGGCGCGCAAGCGCATCGAGGAGCTCGAAGAGCAGATCCGCCTGGCGATGGTCGAGCGGGACCCCAACGACGACAAGAGCGTGATCGTCGAAATTCAGGGCGGCGCGGGCGGCGACGAGGCCGGTCTGTGGGCGGGCGATCTCTACCGGATGCTCGTGCGCTACGCCGAGCGACTCGGCTTCCAGACCGAGCCGATGGACATCGGCGACGGCAAGTACACGTTCGAAATCAAGTCGCGGCCGCCCGACGGGGCCTACTCGGTGTTCAAGTACGAGGGTGGGACGCATCGCGTCCAACGCGTGCCGCAGACAGAGTCCCAGGGCCGCACGCACACCTCGACGGCGACCGTCGCGGTGCTGCCGGAGGCGGAGGACGTGGACGTGCAGATCGACCCGAACGACCTGCAGATCGACGTGTACCGCTCCTCCGGCCCCGGCGGTCAGTCGGTCAACACGACAGACTCCGCGGTGCGCGTCACGCACAAGCCCTCGGGGATCGTGGTCTCGATGCAGGACGAGAAGTCGCAGCTGCAGAATCGCGAGAAGGCGTTGCGCGTGCTGCGCGCGCGCTTGTACGAGCGCGCGCTCGCCGAGCAGCAGGCTGAGCTCGCGGCCGACCGGCGCTCGCAGGTCGGCACGGGCGATCGCGCCGAGAAGATCCGCACATACAACTATGGCGAGCGGCGCGTCACCGACCACCGCATCAAGCTGACGGTGCACAACCTCGACCAGGTGCTGGAAGGCGAGCTCGACGAGCTGACGGAGGCACTGCAGTCGGACGACAAGCGCCGCCGCCTGGAGACGCAGGCGCTCGGATGAGGTCGACGGCCATTCGTGCGATGCTGCCGCCCTGCTGATGCACGCGCCCACGGACTCCGGCACGACGGCGCGCGACGCGCTCGACGGGGCGATCACCGCGATCGCGGCCGCCGGCTGCGAAACCCCGCGCCTCGACGCGGAACTGCTGCTCGCGCACGTGCTCGACGTCGGCCGCGAGCAGCTGCTCGGCGACCCGCGCATGCTCGTCGCCGGTCCGGCCGTGCGCGCCTTTCAGGACGCGGTGCGCCGTCGCGCCGTCGAGCGTGAGCCCGTCGCGTACATCGTCGGGCGGCGTGCCTTTCGCCGGCTCGAGCTCGTCGTCGACCGTCGCGCGCTGATCCCGCGGCCCGAGACAGAGCTCTTGGTCGAGGTCTGCGTCGGGCTGGGCGCGGGGGCGCACGTGCTCGACCTCGGCACCGGCAGCGGCGCGGTGGCGCTCGCGCTCAAGGACGAGCGCCCGGACCTGCACGTCACGGGCAGCGATCTCAGTCAGCCGGCGCTCGAGCTCGCGAGGCTGAACGGCGAGCGTCTCGAGCTGGATGTGCAGTGGCTGCACGCGGACCTGCTCACGGACGTTGGCGACTTCGACGCGGTCGTATCCAACCCCCCGTATGTGGCCGAATCGGAACGCGCGCTGCTCGCGCCGGAGATCGTGCGCCATGAGCCGAGCGACGCGCTGTTCGCCGGCGCGGACGGCCTGTCGTGCATCCGCGCGCTGCTCGAGCAGCTGGCCGAGCTGCCCGGCGTGCGCTTCCTCGCGATGGAGGTGGGCGCCGGCCAAGCGGCCGCGGTCGCCGGCCTGACCCGCGCTGCCGGATTCGACGCGATACGGTTCGAACGCGACCTCGCGCGGATACAGAGAGTGGTGGTCGCGGAGCGGCACAGGTGATGACTGCGGAGATCGGCGGCGAGCAGCGGATCAGCGAGCAGGACGCGCGGCGCTTGCAGGCGTGCATCGCCGCGGGCGGCGTCGCGGTGCTTCCGACGGACACCGTCTACGGGATCTGTTGCGACGCGGAGAACGAGCAGGCGGCGAAGCGCCTGTATGCGCTCAAGGGCCGCCCGGCGAGCCGGCCCGCGGCCGTGATGTGCTTCGCGCTCGCGCGCGCGCTGGAGCTGCTTCCCGAGATCGACCACGACGAGCGGGTCGCGCTCGCGGCGCTGCTGCCCGGCCCCGTGACGTTGCTGCTGGCCAACCCGTCGCGGCGCTTCGCGCCGGCCTGCAGGATCGATCCCGCCACGCTCGGGCTGCGCGTTCCGCGGCTGCCGGAGCGGCTCGCGGCGCTTGCGGCGCTGTCGCGGCCAGTGATGCAGTCCAGCGCGAACATCAGCGGCCAGCCCGACGCGCGCACGCTCGAGCAGGTGCCGCGGAGCATGCGCGACGGCGCCGACCTCGTGCTCGACGGCGGCGAGCTGCCCGGCAAGCCCTCGACCGTGATCGACCTGCGCGACTACAGCGCCGAGCGTCGCTGGCACGTGCTCAGGGAGGGGGCGCTCTCGCGCGGCAGCGTGCGTGAGACGCTGATGGCCCTGGGCTGAGACGAGCGAGCAGCGAGGATCCTGGGTCGGTGCTAGCCTCGTCGAAGCTGTCGCGACTGGCGCCTGAGGTGGAATCGACCACCGGGAAGCGACACTGAAACCGCCGCGCGCCTGGGCATCGAAGTCTTCACCCGCCCGCATAAGGAGAGCGCCGTGTCCGAGCTTAGTCCCGACTACTTCAACCGCCCCCTCGCCGAGGTGGACCCCGAGATCGCGGACGCGCTGCGCGGTGAGCTGGAGCGCGAGCGGGACACGCTCGAGATGATCGCCTCGGAGAACTTCGTCCCGCGCGCCGTGCTCGAGTGCCAGGGCTCAGTGCTCACGAACAAGTACGCGGAGGGCTATCCCGGCCGCCGCTACTACGGTGGCTGCGAGTGGGTGGACGTCGTCGAGCAGCTCGCGATCGACCGCGCGAAGGCGCTGTTCGGGGCCGAGCACGCGAACGTGCAGCCGCACTCCGGCGCGCAGGCCAACACGGCCGCCTACCACGCGTTGCTGGCGCCGGGCGACACGATCATGGGGCTGTCGCTGGCGCACGGCGGCCACCTCAGCCACGGCATGAAGATCAACGTCTCCGGGCGCCTCTACGACATCGCGCCGTACGAGGTGGACCGCGAAAGCAGCCTGATCGACATGGACGAGGTCGCGCGCATCGCGCGCGAGCGCCGGCCGAAGCTGTTGCTCGCCGGTTGGTCGGCGTACCCGCGCCAGCTCGACTTCGCGCGCTTCAGGGAGATCGCCGACGAGATCGGCGCGCTGTTGATGGTCGACATGGCGCATTTCGCTGGCTTGGTCGCCGCGGGGCTGCACCCGAACCCGATCGACCATGGCGCCGACGTGGTCACGACCACGACGCACAAGACGCTCGGCGGGCCGCGCGCGGGCGTGATCCTGTGCAGGCAGGAGCACGCCAAGAAGATCGACTCGGCCGTTTTCCCGGGCCAGCAGGGCGGCCCGCTGGAGCACGTCATCGCCGCCAAGGCGGTCGCCTTCAAGATCGCCTCCAGCGAGCTGTTCGCCGAGCGCCAGCGCCGCACCGTCGAGGGCGCTCGCGCGCTCGCGCGCCAACTGCTGAAAGCCGGCCAAGGCATCACCGTGCTGACGGGTGGCACCGACGTGCATCTGATCCTCGTGGATCTGCGCGAGACCGAGCCCGCGCTCACCGGCAAGCAGGCCGAGGACCGCCTGCACGAGATCCAGATCACGGTCAACCGCAACGCCGTGCCGTTCGACCCGCGTCCGCCGATGGAGGCCTCGGGCCTGCGCATCGGCACGCCGGCGCTCGCCACGCGCGGGCTGCGCCAGGCCGACTTCGACGAGGTCGGGAGCATCCTCGCGGTCGCGCTGACGCCCGAGTACGAGTCCCGCGCCGGCGAGCTCGCGGAGCGCGTCGCCGCGATCGTCGAGCGCTACCCGCTGTATGAGGGCCCGCCCGCCCAGCTGCCAGCCACCGCGCAGGTGTAGATCGTTGGGGCGGAGCCCCGGAGGGCGCGCATGCGCGCCCTCCCGAGCAGCCGCATGCGGCTGCTCGCGGGGCCGGCGCCTGCGCCGGCCCCCCGGGCGGCCCGGTGGGGCCCGAACCGCAAGCCCCC
>JASLHP010000296.1 GCA_030149625.1 Solirubrobacteraceae bacterium | reverse complement strand
CGCTATGTGCCCGATGCGGTCGCGTTGCACATGGGCAGCGCGACGCTCGGCAGCGGTGTCAGCGAGTTCGCGCTCTTCCACAACTGGCGCAACGGGATCTGGGTCGTCGCGAAGAACTACCCGGCGCGCTCGCTGGTCCGCCACCTCCCGGATCTTCTCCTCCTGCAGGCGCGCAACCTGGCCGTCTCGCTCCTGCGGGGACGCACGCGGGTGTGGCTGCGCGCGTGGGCCTCCGCGCTGCGCGGGATGCGCCAGACGCTGGCCCTCCGGCGGGGGGTGCAGCGCTCGCGCGTGATCTCGGTCAGCAGGCTTGAGCAGCTGGTCGGCCGAGATCGCTGAGCGGTACGCCCACCGGACGGCGGGGTAGATTGGCGGCCGTGCCGGGACGGATCCAGTCAGCCGCGACGCAGGCGCGCGCGGTTCTTCGCCGCGGGGCCCCGGGCGGGCGGCGCGGGCGCTTCGTCACCGGGGCGCCTTCCGCGCAGAGCGCCGTGGACAGCGTGGGGGTCGACTGGGCCTCCGAGCTGCCGCTGGCCGGCGTCCGCTCGGGCAGCGCGAAGCTCTTCGAGGACGCGAGGGTGAAGTGGGGCGTCGGGGCGCTCGGCGGGGTGGAGGGAGCCAGATGCGTCGAGCTCGGGCCACTCGAGGGCGCTCACACCTACCTGCTCGAACAGGCGGGGGCGGAGCACGTGACCGCGATCGAGGCCAACACGGACGCCTTCCTGAAGTGCCTCGTCACCAAGGAGCTGCTCGGGATGCAGCGCTGCTCGTTCCTGTGCGGTGACGTCACCGAGTACCTGCGCACCGGCGAGGAGGTCTTCGACGTGTGCTGGTGCGCAGGCATCCTCTACCACATGGTGGAGCCGGTCGAGCTCCTTGAGCTGATCTCGAAGCGTGCCCGCAATCTCTACGTGTGGACGCATTACTTCGACGCCGCCAAGCTCGCGTCTCGCGAGGCGACGGACCATGCGTTCCGCGACAAAGTCGCCACCCGTGCCGAGCGTGGCGGCTTCCGCTACACCCTGCACCGCCAGAACTACGGGACGACCACCAGCCTCGGTCGCTTCTGGGGCGGCAACAAGCCGTTCAGCAACTGGCTCACGCTCGACGACCTCCTCGGGGGGATCGAGCATCTCGGCTGGCAGGTGGTCGCGACCGAGCTGGAAGACGACAACCCGAACGGTCCGGCGGTGAATCTGGTGGCCACACGTGGGGAGGGTTCGTGACGACGACCCGCATGACACGAGCGCGCGCTCTCTAGCCGCTCACGCGTGTAGTGGAGGACACCGGCGGGGTAACGCTCGCCCATGTTCGCGCGACTCCGAGACCTGCCGGTCGCCGCACAGTACCCCCTGCTCGGCCTCCGCCGCCGGCGCATCGCCAACCGCTACCTGCGCGGCGAAGGGCTCGAGATCGGGGCGCTGCACCGGCCGCTTCCCGCTCCGCCGCAGGCGCGCGTGCGCTACGTCGACCGCATGGACGTGGCCGGATTGCGTGAGCATTACCCCGACCTCGCCTCCGAGCTGGTCGCCGTGGACGTCGTCGACGACGGCGAGACGCTCGCCAGCCAGCCCGACGAGTCCGCCGACTTCGTGATCGCCAACCACTTCATCGAGCACACCGAGGACCCGCTCGGCACGCTCGCGAACCACCTGCGGGTGCTGCGTCGGGACGGGATCCTCTATCTCGCGGTGCCCGACCGGCGGCGTACGTTCGACGTCGAGCGTCCGCCCACGCCGCTGGAGCATCTGATCCGCGATCACGAGCAGGGGCCGGCGGACTCGCGCGCCGGCCATCAGGAGGAATGGGCGCGCCTGGTCGAGCACGTGCAGGACGACGCGGTGCCGGCGCGCGTCGCCCAGCTCGAGCGCGACGACTACTCGATCCACTTCCACGTCTGGGCGCCCGACGAGTTCTACGAGCTGCTCGAGCACGCCCGCTTCATCGAGGGGCTGCCCTTCAGCGTCGAGGCGCTGCGCTCGAACCATCGCGAGTTCATCGCGATCCTGCGTAAGGTCTGAGCGCCACGGCCCGCTACCGTGTCCCGCCGTGCAGCCGCTGCTGACGGTGACGATCGCGACGTTCGACGGACGCGAGCTGCTGCCCGTGGTCCTCGACTCGCTGCGGGCGCAGACGATCGGCGAGCGCATCGAGGTCGTCGTGATCGACGACGGCTCCAGCGACGGCACCGCTGCGTGGCTCCGTGAGCAGCGCCCAGAGGTCGAGCTGATCGCGCACGACGGCAACCTTGGCGTGACGCGCTCGCTGAACGAGGGACTGCAGCTGGCTCGCGGCGAGTTCATCGCGCTGCTCAACAACGACGTCGAGCTGGCGCCGGACTGCCTGGAGCGGCTGCTGGAGGACCTGCGCGCGCATCCGCGCGCCGCCGTCAGCACGCCCAAGCTGCTCGACTTCCGCGACCGCGCGCGCTTCGACGGCGCCGGCGACACCTACTCGCGCTGGGGGATGGCCACGCGCCGCGGCCACGGCGATCTCGACCGCGGGCAGTACGACGCAGCCGAGCAGGTGATGGGCGCCTGCGCGGCGGTCGCCGTCTACCGTCGTGAGGCGATCGAGCAGGTCGGCGGGATGGACGAGGACTTCTTCGCCTACCTGGAGGACGTCGACTGGTCGCTGCGCGCGCGCCTTGCGGGATGGGAATGCCGCTACGAGCCCGCGGCCGTCGCGTTTCACATGGGCAGCGCGACGCTCGGCAGCGGGCCGAGCGCCTTCAACCTCTTCCATGTCTGGCGCAACGGGATCTGGGTGATCGCGAAGGACCTGCCGGGCAGCACGA
>JASLHP010000267.1 GCA_030149625.1 Solirubrobacteraceae bacterium | reverse complement strand
CATAGAACGACGTGGCGGCCTCTGCCGGGTCGTGGAGCAGGACGACGTTGCGAACGTCGATCGCGTGCCCGTTACGCGAAGTGGTTTCCCGGGCCACGGCGGCAATGGCCGGATCTGCGTCGATCGCGACTACGTTTCGATCGCCCACGCGCGTCGCGGCCAGCGTCGCGAGGACCCCGATTCCACAGCCGAGTTCAAGGTAGGTGTCGTGCGGCGAGAGCGTCGCGGCAAGAACCCCCCGCTCGGCCCGCTCGTAGGATCCGCAGCGGAGCGCAGCGCTGACCGAGGGGCCGGCCCAAGCCTTGTCGAGCATGACCTCGACCCCGTCGATGTTCACTAGTTCGCCGTGCGTGCTCATTGGACTAACTCTCTGGCTCTTCCTGTGACTGAGAGGCATACCGAAGAGTAGAGCTTGCCCACTCATCTGTTTCGGCGCGCGCGGCTCGGCAAGCTAGCGCATCTCCGATTTCTCGAAGCTGCTCGGCCGGCTAGCGAGGCTGCAACTGATCGAGAATCGCGGACCGGGCCAAGCGAAGGGCGCCGCGAACTCGTGGCGCCTCACACAACGCGGCGCCGCTGTCGTCGTGGCCGCACGCCCGGCTGGGCACCGCTTTGTGTGATCGGGCCGGTTCCGCGGATAGGCCGCCTTGCCGCCTGACACTGCAACGTCCGATTTCCGCTAGACGCGCCCGCGTCGGTATGCGAGGGTGCATGCATGGACTTCGACTCCGACCACGTCTGGCAGGCAATCGAGGCGTGCGATCCGCGCTTCGACGGGTGGGTCTTCTGCGGCGTGGAGACGACCGGCATCTACTGCCGTCCGAGCTGCCCCGCGCGTACGCCCAAACGCGAGAACGTGCGTCTGCTCCCGTCCGCCGCGGCCGCGCAGCAGGCCGGCTTCCGCGCCTGCAAGCGCTGCCGCCCCGACGCGACGCCGGGATCGCCCGAGTGGGACCTGCGCGCGGATCTCGTCGGGCGCGCGATGCGCCTGATCGCCGACGGCCTCGTCGACCGTGAGGGCGTCGGCGGCCTCGCGCGACGGCTCGGCTATACCGAGCGCCACGTTCACCGCCAGCTCGTCGCGGTCGCCGGCGCGGGCCCGCTCGCGCTCGCGCGAGCGCAGCGCGCGCAGACCGCGCGCATCCTGCTCGAGACGACGGCGCTGCCGATCGTCGACGTGACGTTCGCCGCCGGTTTTCAGAGCGTGCGCCAGTTCAACGCGACGATCCAAGAGGTGTTCGCGCTCACGCCGAGCGCGCTGCGGCTGCGCGCGCGTAAATACGGACGCGGCGAGGACAGCGGCGCGCTGTCGCTGCGCCTGCCCTACCGCGCGCCGCTCGACGCCCACGGTCTCATCGAGTTCCTCGGCTTGCGCGCTGTTCCCGGCGTCGAGGAGCTCCACGACGGCGCGTACAGGCGCAGCCTGCGCCTGCCTCACGGCACGGGCGTGGTCGAGTTGCGTCCCGCCGACGGGCACGTGCACGCACGCTTCTGGCTCGATGACCTGCGCGACCTCGGCGCCGCGACGCAGCGCTCGCGTGCGCTGCTCGACCTCGACTCCGACCCGATGAGCGTCGCCGACGTGCTCCGCGCGGAGCCGTTGCTCGCGCCGCTCGTGCGAGGCGACCCCGGGCGGCGCGTGCCGGGCGCGGTCGACGGCAACGAGCTCGCCGTGCGCGCGGTGCTCGGCCAGCAGGTCTCGATCCGTGGCGCCGCGACGCTCGCCGGCCGGCTCGTCGCACGCTACGGCGAGCGGCTCGAGCGTCCGCTCGGCACGGTCACGCATGTTTTTCCGTCCGCGCATGCGCTCGCCGGTGCCGACCCGGCGCGGCTCGCGATGCCGCATGCGCGCCGCCGCGCGTTGCTCGCGCTCGCGGGCGCACTCGCGCGCGGCGATCTGTCGATCGACATGGGCGCTGACCGCGCCGAAGCGCGCGCGCAGCTGCTCGCGCTTCCCGGCATCGGGCCGTGGACCGCGGAATACGTCGCGATGCGCGCGCTGCGCGATCCCGACGCGTTCTTGTCGAGCGACCTCGGCGTGCGCCACGCGCTCGAGCACCTCGGGCACGGGGGCGATCCGGCCGGCGCGGCTGCGCTCGCCGAGCGCTGGCGCCCGTACCGCGCGTACGCCGTACAGCATCTGTGGGCGTCGCTCGGCGTGTCGCCGAGGTCAAAGCGCGGTGGCGCCTCCCTGCCGGTCGAACGGCTGGCGGCATGAGCACGCAAGCCGAGAAGACCGCCCGCTTCCTCGAGCTCCACCGGGGCGAGCGCCCGCTGCTGCTGGCCAACGCGTGGGACGTCGGCTCGGCGAAGCTGCTCACGTCGCTTGGCTTCCAGGCGCTGGCGAGCACCAGCAGCGGCTTCGCCGCGAGCCTTGGGCGCCTCGACTACGGGATCACTCGCGAGGAGGCGCTCGCGCACGCCGCCGCGCTGGCTGCCGCGACGGGCGTGCCGGTGTCCGCCGATCTCGAGGAGTGCTTCGCGCTCGACGCGGCGGGCGTCGCCGAGACCGTGCGGCTCGCGCGCGGCGCTGGCCTCGCGGGCTGCTCGATCGAGGACTGGGATCCGCGCGAGCGGCGCCTGTACGACATCGACGTGGCCACCGAACGCGTCGCTGCCGCCGCCGCGGCGGCGCACGATGGCGCTGTCGGTCTCGTGTTGACAGCGCGTGCCGAGAACCACCTGCGTGGCAACCCCGACGTGCGCGACACGATCGCGCGTCTGCAGGCATACGAACGCGCCGGCGCCGACGTGCTGTATGCGCCCGCGCTCGACCGCCCCGACGATCTGCGCGAGCTGCTCGCCGCTGTCGAGCTGCCCGTCAACGTGCTCGCGCGCGCCGCGACGCCGCCCGTCGCGGAGCTCGCCGCGCTGGGCGTCAAGCGCGTCTCCGTCGGCGGCGGCTTCGCGTTCGCCGGCTACGGCGCCGCGGTGCAGGTCGCAGGCGAGCTGCTCGCCGACGGCACGTACGGCTTCACGGAGCTGTCGGCCGCGGGTGCGAAGGCGGCGCGGACGGCCTTTGGCTGAGGATGTGCGCGCACTGCCTGTGGCCGCGTGCATGGGGTCGCCGGCAGCCTCCTCGTGATTCGCTCGTCTACGCGCGCCCGGTGTCCGTCCGTCAACGCAGCATCACCTGCAGGGCGAGGTTGCGCCCGCCGATGCTCAGGTGCAGCACGTATGTGCCATGCCCGATCGCCCGCGCGGCGTGCAGGTCCGCGAGCAGGCCAATCGCGTAGGTACGCCCGCGTCTCGTCAGTCTCGCTCGTGCGGCCCAGCTGGACTTCCTGCCCTCGAACGTCACCGCGCATGTGATCTTGCGCGCATTCTTGGCGAGCCTGCACGTCACTTTCGCGTCAGATCCGGCGGGTCCGCGCGCGCCCCGTTCGCCTTTGGAACCGGCGGCGCCCTGCTGGCCGGCGGGGCCCTGCTGGCCGGGAGCGCCCTGCTGGCCGGGAGCGCCCTGTTGACCCGGCGCGCCTTCCCTGCCGGCTGCTCCCGGGCCGCCTTTTTCGCCAGCGGGGAGCTGGCCGCCTTCGCCCGCCAGGCTCACGTCGAGCTCGGTGGTGGGCGCCGTGCGCAGCGCCAGCGACGCCGATCGCGCTCCCGCGGCGCTGGGCACGAACCTCACCGTGAACGCGCATTTTTCTTCTGGCTGCAGGGTTTCTCCGGTGCATTCGTCCCCGGTCACGATGAAATCCGAAGGATCGTTGCCGCCGATCTGCACGCGCTCGATCTGGAGCGCTTCGGAGCCCGCCGTCACGGTGATCGTGTGCGCGGCGCCGAGCGTGTCGAGCGCCTGCGCGCCGAGCTCGACGCTCGTGGGCGTCATCGTCGGTTCTTCGTTGCATGCGGCGAGTTGGCGCACGTAGGCCTCGCGCTCGGTGAACGGCGGTTCCGGGTCGACCAGGTTGCTCGCGTCCGTAACGAACACGGCACGACAGCCGTTGGCTGAGATCGCGCTGCCTTCGGGGTTGCTGTTGGCCGCTTCGCCGGCGACACCGGTGGCGCGATCGACGAGCGTCGTTTCGCTCGTTTCGAGATCGCGCAGATAGAGATGCCTGCTCGTGTTCGTGTCTTCGCTCAACAGCGATCCGAGCGCGCTGAACAGGATGTAGCGACCGTCGGCGCTCGCCCCGAAGACTCGCGGGCTGGCCGAGTTGCCTTCGCCCGCGGGCAGGCCGGCTGCCCCGTCGGCGCGGCTGATGAGGACGGTTTGCGGTGGCGTCGAGCAGACGTTCGTCAGATACACCTGCGGCGTGGTCACGGGCCGTCCTTCGAAGCTGTAGAGATTGCCCGCTTCCGAGTCGAACGCGACCTCGCAGCCTTCGTCGCCGACGAGTTCTGCCACCGACGAAGCGGCATTGCCCGGTTCCCCGGCGGGCGCGGATCCGCTCGGCGCGGTCTTGCTGACCAGCGTCGTCGTGTCTGTCTGCAGGTCGCGCAGGTAGACCTGCGAGACCGTGTTGGCGCTCATCCCGGGGACGAGATTCGTGGCGGCGCTTTCGAACGCGACGTAGCGGCCGTTCGGCGAGATCGAGCTCGCGATGCTCGGTTCGTTGGCGATCGCGCCGCCCGCACCGCTGGCGCGACCGACCGTCGTCGTGACACCGGTTTGCAGATCGCGGACGTACAACGTCAACCCCCCGGTGATCGCGTGGGCGCCAACGGGGTTTTCGAGATCTTCGACGTCGGCGCTGAAGACGACGTAGCGGCCGTCGGCGGAGACCGCCTCGGCGTAGGCTTCGCGCGTGACGACCGCGCCTTTTGTGCCGCTCACACGGTCCACGAGCGTGGTTTCCCCGGTTTTCAGGTCGCGCCGGTAGACGTGCAGTCCTGCTTCTGGCGAAGCTCCTTCGAGGAGGTTCGCGGCGGTGGACGAGAAGATCGCGTAGCGCCCGTCCGCGGAGATGCGGAGATCTTCGACCGATTCGCCCGCGGGTTCGCCGTCCACGCCGTTCACGCGGCTCACGAGCTCGAGCGCGCCCGTGTGCAGATCCTTGACGTAGGCCTCCTTGACGCCGGCAGGGCTTTCCCAACCGAGGTTTTCCGCGGCGCTCAGAAATGCCACATAGCGTCCGTCGCCGGAGATGGACGTGGCTGCGCCGATCCCGCCTTCGGCAAATTCACCGGCCGGCACGATCGAGGCCGCGAACGTCTCGCCGGCGGTTTCGTCGCTCGCCGCGTGGGCGCTTACCGCGAAACACGACAGTCCGAGCATCGTGAGCGCGAGCACCAGCGGCGCGAGCACCACCAGCGCGCCGAGATCGAGCGGCCGCGCGCGGGCCAATTTGTGCTGAGACATCCGGGTACCCCTTTCCACGAGGGTGCTAGATGGGAGGGGTCGGAGGGAGGTCTCCTGGCTTTCGAGGCATCCCGCCACGCCTTCCCAGCCCGTGAGGGCCAGTGGCTGCCGCGGAGCGGCGCGTGGCGGGGCGATGCTCGATCACAGTGGCGGGCCCGCGCCGGTCTTTCACCGGCTTCCCCGTCCACCGACCCGTCGATAGTCGTCCCGCAGCATAACGCAGCTCCAGCGGGCCTTGCTTGGCGTAGCCCGAGGGCCCGCTTAGCGTGGCCCGGTGGGCCCTGCTTGCCTGAGCTGATCGCAAGCGCTATTGTCCGGGCCGTCTCGCAATCGAGGGAACCCGGTGGGAATCCGGGACTGACGCGCAACGGTGTAGGCGGGTCGCTTCGCGCGAAGCGGCTCGGCCTGAGTCCGAATACTCGTTGCTTGACGCCAAACATACGGACCCTGTTCTCGCGAACGGACGGTTAGGTCTTGATCGCCTCGCTGCTTCTCGAGCGGACGGAGATCGCCTCCCGTCCCCTACAAGAAGGAGTTCCATCCCATGCGTAGTTTGACCTGGCGGCTCGCCTCCCTTGCGATTGGCATCTGGGCACTGCTGACGCCGTCATCGGCCTTGGCGACCTCCTCGGCGGAAGCGATCCTGCACGCAAAGACCAAAGGTGCGGAATATCTCGAGGGGCTGCAGAAAAGCACCGGCGGCTTTGCGGGTGACTGGGACCTCGACTCGATCGCGGCGGCCGGCGTCGCGGCGGCGAACCTCAAGATCGCCGGCGCCGAAACCGACGCGCGGTCCTGGTATCAGAAACTGGTGGGCAACCTGACCGCCACGAAATGGCCGGAAAAAGCGATCGTGACCGAATACGAGCGGGCGGCGCTCGTGGGCTATGCGGCCGGCATCGACCCGGCTCGGTTCTCCAAAACGCAGAACGTGTTCGCGGGAATCGCCTCCTTCTACGAACCGACGAGCCCCGGCTACTACGGTCCCCCGGGGAACTTCAACGGAACCGTGTTCGCGCTCCTCGCGTTCACCCAGGCAAAGACCGAGAGCGGCGTGCAGCGCGTCCCGAACGCGCTGCTGAAAAAGACGGTCGAAGTGATCGAAAAAAACCAGCACACCGACGGCGGCTGGAGCTGGGAAAAGGTCGAAGGCAACGAAACCAAGCGCAAAGCCGGCGCCGAACCCGACATGACGGGTGCCGCGATGGCCGCGCTGTGCGCCACCGGCGCCACCCCGGCATCCAACGAAGCGGTCAAAAGCGGCGAGGCCTACCTGAAGTCGATACTGATCAAAGCGACCGGCGGCTTCGAATACGAATTCGGGGAAAACACGGACTCAAGCTCCTGGGCGGTGCAAGGCCTCGACGCCTGCAAAATCGAACCGCAGGGCACGGAATTCACGACCTCCGCGGGTAAAACGCCGATCGACTTCATAATCGCCCAGCAGCTGGCGAGCCCCCTCGGGGCGTTCCGGGAATCGCCGGCGAAAGAAGGAGCAAACGAATACGCGAGCCAGGACGCGGTTCGCGCGCTGGCCGGCGCCGGCTTCAGCGTCTCGCCGCCGCTGCCGACGGGTAGCCCCAAACCCCCACAATGGGTAGCGGAATCGGGCTTCACCAAAACGGCGAAAAGCCCGTTGATGTTGATCATCAACAACGAAAGCGAAGCGCTGAAGATCTGCTCGGTGTCGGTGTCGTCCACGACGGCCGAAGCCGAAACGGTAACGCTCGAAAAGGTTCTGCTCGCTGCCGAAGCGGGCTCGTCGCCCGCGAGCTGCGTGACCGGACACGCGGCCGAAAGTGGCGCTATCACCCAGATCGACGGATTCCCGTCGACGCCCAAAGCGCTGTGGGACTACAGCATCGACGGCGGCGCCGAAAAACAAGCCACGCTGACAACCGCGATTCATCTAGGCGACACGATCTACCTGCGCTACACCTGACAGCAGGAGCCGGCTGGCTGGTCCCGCACCGCATCACGTGGGACCGGACGTCGGCGGCCTGAGGCGAGTGCAGACACGATCGGATGTCCGCGAGAGACCCCAGATAGAGAGGAAGGATTTGGAAATGAGACTCAAGTACATCGCAGGACCGACGGCGGCGGCGATCTGCGCACTCGCGATCGCAGCAGGCACTGCTTCGGCGACGCCGGTGCTCGTCAAGATGCGCATCGAGGGCGCCACGCGGACGATCTTCGAAGGGCCGCTCCTGGTCGAAGGACGCAGCGTCACCACGGAATCCGGCGGGACCCACGAGTGCAACGGCACCAATCATGGCGCGAACCCAGGAGCGGTTCCGGTGCCGACGGCGGCGCTCGCGGATGCGGCCGAACGCAGCAAATTCTCTTTCGACGGCGAATGGTCTTCCGAATACGAAGACTTCTTCGTCTCGCGCATCGCCGAAACAAGCCAGAACGAAGCGACTGATGAATTCTGGGGAACTCTCGTCAACTACGAATTCATCCCGGACGGCGGGTGCCAGTTCGCGCTGCACAACGGCGAGGAAGTGCTGTGGGCGTTCGATGCCTTCAACGCGGAACACTTCCTCAAGCTCAGCGGTCCCCACGTCGCGACGGTCGGCCATCCCGTCACCGTCAAAGTGACCGAAGGCTCGGACGGCGCACCGATCGCCGGCGCCATGGTCGACGGGGCGAGCACCAACGGCAACGGCGAAGCGGCCGTGACCTTTACGCATGTCGGAGTGCAGCGATTGAAGGCCACGAAGAGCGAATCGGTCCGTTCGAACGGACTGCTGGTCGTCGTTCTCTAGACGATCCGCGGACTGCTCGGAGCCTGGATGGTGAGAGGGCGCTCGATCCCTCTCACCATCGGCTGAGCGAGCTCGAGTCGAGCGGTCTTTGGTCAAGATACGAGCGGGCTCAGCCTAGATGCCGTCACGACCGAAAGGAGCGCCGATCATCATGCGACCACTACGCCGCTTGCTCACACTCCTCGCGCTGGGTGCATGTGGCGTGTGTCTGGCCGCTCCGGCCGCGCTCGCCACCTCATCCGGCGGCGAAATCGAGACCGCCACGACCAACGGCGTGGCTTACCTGGCATCGCTGCAGCTGCCCGACGGCGAAATCCCGGGATCCGGCGGCGGCTGGTCGCTTACCTCGTTCGCCGCCGCCGGCACCGCCGCCGCCAATGTCAGTGAGGCCGCGGGCTCGACAGACGCCCGCGCTTGGTATCGGGGGCTGATCGGCGACACCGAAACCTGGCCCGAAGAAGAGAACGCCCCCGTCAGCGAATTCGAGCGCGCGTCGCTGATCGCCTACGCGGCGGGCATCGATCCGGCGCGTGTCTCCCAGACGCAGAACCTGATCGCACAGATAGCGGCGCGCTACCAGGCGACGAGCCCTGGGTACTACGGCACGCCCGGACTATTCAACGGCACCGTTTTCGCGCTGCTCGCGCTGGAGGGCGCGAAGACGACGAAGGGCGCGCAGCGTGTTCCGCAGGTGCTGCTGAACGCTTCGGTCGAAGCGCTCCGCAAGAACCAGCACGCCGACGGCGGCTGGAACTACCAGAAGGTCGAAGGCAACGAAAAAGCGCTCAAATCGGTGGCCGAACCGGACATGACCGGCGCCGCGATCGCGGCGCTGTGCGGAGCGGGCGTCTCCGCAAGCGATCCGGCGATCGTCAAAGCCCGCGCATACCTGCATTCGCTGCTCGTGCCCGCGACCGGCGCGTTCGCCTCGGAACTCGGCGCCAACACGGACTCCAACGCGTGGGCGGTGGAGGGGTTGGACACGTGCGCGGTCAACCCGCAGGGACCCGAATTCACGACCCCGGCGGGCAGGACGCCGATCGACTTCCTGATCTCTCAGCAGCTTGCCGGCGGCGCCTTCAAGTATCTGGCGAGCGAAAAGGTCGCGGACGAGTACTCGAGTCAGGACGCCGTGCGCGCGCTCGCCGGGGGCGGCTTCACGCCCGCGCCACCGAAGGCGAAGCGCGCTCCACGGTGGGAGGCTGAAAAGAGCTTCGACCCGAATCCGGGCGTCGACGGTCTGCTGACGCTGATCGTCGAGGACGGCACGGGCTCGCTGGACGTGTGCGCGGTCGAGATCGCGCCCGAAGCGTCCAAGACGAAGCTCGTCGAGGTGCTCGAAGCCGCGGAGACGGCTTCGACGCCTTCGTCGTGCGTGACCGGCTTCACCCCGGCGACGGGCAAGGGCGCGATCACTTCGATCGACGGCGCGCCCAGTCCCGCGCAGCCCAAATGGGAGATCAGCATCGACGGAGGTCCCGAAAAGCTTGCCAAGGCCACCAGTGCCATCGGCTTGGGAGACACGATCTACCTGCGGCTGGGCTAGGAATCTCCTCGCGGCCTCGGCGCACTGTAGACTGCGGCGAGTAAAGGCAAGAGGATCGGTGGACAGGGAAGCCGGTGAGAGACCGGCGCGGGCCCGCCACTGTGACCGAGCAGCACGCCCGCCGCACGCCACACGGCAGCCACTGGCCACGCAGGGCCGGGAAGGCGCGACGAGAGCCTCGGAAGCCAGGAGACCTCCCTCCGATCCCCAACCGTCGATCGCCCTCGCGGAAAGGGGCAGAAGGCATATGCGCCGCATCAAAGCGACCCTCGGCGTCGCCGCCGCCATCACCATCTGCCTGTCCGGCATCGCCCAGGGAGCCGCGACTGAGGTCAACGTCAGAATCGAGGGTCGCGAACAGACGTTGTTCGAAGGGCCGATCCTGACCGAAGGTCACAAGGTCAAAGCATCCTCGGACACGAAGGAACGCTCGTGCGACGGGATCGACGTCAACGATCCGCAGAACACCGAGCCCGGCGCTACGCCCACGGCGGCCTCGGTCGACGCGATGGGGCTGATCGGCGAAACCTTCGACGGCCAGTGGTACTCCGACTACGAAGACTATTTCATCACTCGCTGGGGCCCCGGCGAAGAGGATCTCGAAAAGGGCTGGTATTGGGGCGTCCTCGTCAACAACGTCTTCACGAACGTGGGCGGCTGCCAATACGAGCTGAGCGATGGCGACGAAGTCCTGTGGACCTTTGACGCATTCGAACGTCGCCCGTTCCTCGCGCTCTATCCGGCGGGCGACACGTCGGGCACGCGTCCGTTGACAGCGACCGCGGAACTCGGCAAGCCGTTCGAAGTCGAAGTGCTCGACTACGGCGACGACAGGGAAGACGCACCGCCGCCACACCCCGAACGCACTGGCTCGACCCCCTTCGAAGGCGCCGACGTCTCACCCGTGCAGACCAGCGAAAAGGGTTTCGAGAAGCTCGACACGAGCAGCCCGTCAACGGTCGAGACCGGCGCCGGCGGCAAGGCCGTCCTGACCTTCGACGAACCGGGATGGCACCGCATCAAGGCAACCCTGATCGGCTCGAGCGACGAAGAAGAAGCAATCCGCTCGAATCGCCTGGACATCTGCGTGCCACCGAAGGGCGAACCCGGCTGTGGGGCGCCTCCCGCGGAAGACGAGGTGCGCAGCCCCGCTTACATCCAGGCCGGCGGCGAAGCTCCCGAAGGCAACCACGGAGAACCGGAAAGCGGACATGAACCGACCAGCACCGAGCCCGAAAGCACAGACGAAACCCCAGCCACGAATACGACTGGCGGCAACACCGGCAATGGCGGCGTCGCCGGTTTCTCAGAAGCCGATCTCGGGCACGTGCGCCTGCAGGCTCCAGTCGTGGACGGGCTGGGCGCAGCCCACGGCCTGATCGGCGTGAGCTGGCGCGTGCTCGAAGCCGGCGTCGGCATCGAGAGCTGGACGATCTCCTCCAAGACCCTGGGCGCCGGCGCGGCGGGCTACGTCACGCGCGCCTCCGGGACCGGCGCCACCGCTGCGCTGCTCGAGCTTCCGCCCGGCTGCGCTTATCAGCTTCAGCTGACGATCACGGACGCCCTGGGTCGCAGCTCGACGACGGCGATCGGGAAGGTTCTGGTGCCGTTCGACGACCGCTGGGGGGGCCTGCGCTATCGAGGCGCCTGGCGCCGAGCCACCGTCGCGGGAGCCTGGATGGGAACGCTCAGCAGCGGCGGTGCCGGAGCAACGGTCTCCGCGACGCTGGCCGCCGGCCGTCCCGTGTTCCTGCTGCGCGCGAGCGCGCACGGTGCTCGGGTCGAAGTGCGCTCGGGCGCTCATCGGCAGGTGTTCTCGATCGCCGGCGGCTCCGGCGGATCGTCACGGGCCCTCGCGGCCGCACGGCGGACCGGCAAGGGGACGGTGAGCCTGCGCGTGCTGCACGGAACGGCCGAGTTGGATGGTGTGGCGGTCGAAGCCTAGGATCCGGCCGCTCGTCGGGTCGCTGGCGGGCGCGGTCGTTCTGTGTGCCCTGCTCGCTGGCTGGGCGGCTGACGGCGCTGTCGCCAAGCCGGACAACGCGACGAACGAAAAGCGGCTCGACAGCACGGTGCGCTATCTGCAGAACGCCCAGAACATGAACGGCGGCTTCGGTCTGAATGCCGGTGAAGAATCCAATCAGGACGTCAGCGCCTGGGTGGCGTTCGCGCTCGCGGCCGCGGGGATCAACCCTCAGGACCAGCGGCGGCCTGGCGGCGTGGACGCATATGACTACCTCGCCGATCACGCGGCTACGGCTCTGCACGAAGAACTCTGCAGGCCGACCATCTGCACGACTTCCCTCGAGCGCGAACTGCTCGTGGTCGACGCGTCCGGGACCTCGCCCGATGACTTCGGCGGGATCGATCTCGTCGGCGAACTTCTCGCCCGAAAACTCGCCGACGGCTCGTTTCCGTTCGTGCCAGGGGGCAACGGCGAAGTCAACGACACGATCTATGCGGTCCTCGCGCTGAGCCTCGTCCCCGGGCAAGCAACGCAGGAAGCGCTCGCGAGCGGCGTGATGTGGCTGCTGAGCGCGCAGAACCCCGACGGCAGCTGGCCCACCCTGCACCCAAGAGCCGAAGGCGAAGGCGAAGTCGACATGACGGGCGCGGCGATCGAGGCGCTCAACGCCCCCAACCTGCATGTCACCGAACTCCAGAAGGCGGAAATCGAGCAGGCGCAGGCACATGCCTTCGGATACCTGCGCGAAGCTCAACTGCCCGACGGCGGTTTCCCGGAGTTCGCCGGGGAAGGCGAAGCGAACGTCGCGTCCACCGCCTGGGCGGTCCAGGGGATGTGGTCGGCCGCAGAGAATCCGGAAGACTGGCTCACGAGCGAAGGCCACGAACCGCTTTCCTATCTCGAAACACTGCAACAGCCCGACGGCCACATCCGCTACAAGGCAAGCGCAGAAGAGAACGGGCTGTGGATGACGGCACAGGTCGCACCGGCGTTCGCCGGCCAAGCGCAGCCGATACCGGCGGTGCCGCGCGAAGTGCCGAGCACGCCTCCGAGCTCGGGGTCCGGCGTGCTCGCGGGCGGCGGCGGCAACGGCGCCGCGCTGTTCAGTCGCCCCCAGCCACAGAGCAAAGGGGAAACGCCCGGCGGCGTGCGGCTGCTCGCGCATCGCGCCAAGACGCGCGCCGGCAAGCATCGCCGCAACCCGGGCGCGGCACGAACAGAACCTGTTGCCACCGTCACCGCCGAAGCGCCTGGCGCGGTGCGTCACGCCAACAAGCGTGCCGCCAAGCGCGGCCGCTCCCCACAGGCCGGCGGGCATGACGTCAAAGGCATCGTGATCGGAGGTACCTCGAACGCGAGCTATCGGAGCGCCCTCGCACGCGGCGCGCCCGGCCTGCGCAGCGCCGCGGTCGGCGGCGAACAGGGGCTGTCGCTGGCGATCGCGCTCGCGGCGACGCTGCTCGCCTTCGCCGGCTCCCTGCTGGAGCGCAGGCGCCGGCAGGTGGTCCTGTGAGCGTGCTCGCCGCGACAGGCGGCATCGCCGAAGCGCTCGCACAGATCGCCTCGGCGCTGCGCACTCCCGTGCTGATCCTCGCGTTGCTTGCACTGCTCGCGTGCGCCCTCGAGGCGGGGCGCTTCGCCACAGAGTTGTGGTCGCGCGCGCGCGCGGGCCGTGGCGCTCTACGCGTGCTCGTCAGCCAGGTGCTGGCCGATCCCGGCCAGGCCGCCGCGCTCTCGCAGCGCGCTCCCAGCTCGTTCGCGGGCGACGCGCTCGTGCAGATCGCGCGCGCCGTTCTCGCCGGTCACGCCGGCGGGATCGAGAACGCGCTCGCCGATTTCGAGCTGGCGGTGCAGCGACGCCTCGACCCGACGCGGATACTCGTGCGGGCCGGGCCGGCGCTCGGCTTGATGGGCACCCTGATCCCGCTGGCCCCTGGGCTGGCCGCGCTTGGCCACGGCGATGTCGCGACCCTGGCGACGGACTTGCGAACCGCCTTCGCCGCCACCACCGTCGGCCTGCTGGTCGGCACCGTCGCCTTCGCGCTCACCTTGATTCGCACCCGGCTGTACACCGAAGACCTGACCGCGCTGGAGCGCGCCGCGTCACGATGAGCCGGCGCACCGGGCTCGCCCGTCACGGCCGCATCGCAGACGCCGCCGGCGACCCGCTGGACGGGCTGGTCAACCTGTTCGACATCGGCATCGTATTGGCTGTCGCGTTCCTGATCGCCGGTCTCGGGCTCACGCTCAACCCCCACACCGGCAGCTTGCAGAAGCGCACGCCGAGCACCCGACACACGCAGACGCTGCCCTCGCCAGCGTCCGGCGCGCGATCGGCGAGCGGCCACGGTCAGCCCGTCGGCACCGTCTACCGTCTCGCCAACGGCCAGCTCGTCTACGTTCAGAAGAATCCCGCCAACGCCAGCCCGGGCACGCCCTAGCCATGCACACGACCTCTCCCACCGAGTACGGGGCGGCGCGCCACGGGGCGGCGCGCCGATTCTCGCTGCTCGTGCTCGTGCTCGTGCTCGTGCTCGTCTCGCTCGCGCTGCTGCTGGGCGGCTGTGGCCTCGGAGCCGGCAAGGCCCCTGTCGGCGTTCGCTTGGAGATCACGCGCGACTTCGGTGCGCAGACGTTGCAATCTCTGCCCGCGCCGCGCGAGCAGGGGCAGGAGACGGTGATGAGCCTGTTGATCCGCAATGCCAGCGTCGAGACCAGCGACGGCGGCGGCTTCGTTGACAGCATCGACGGCAGCTCGAGTGGCTACGACGCCACCGAGCCGGTCGGCTGGTTCTACTACGTCAACGGCGTGCAGGCCTCCAAGGGGGCCGCCGACACCAACGTCGAGCAGGGCGACCGCGTCTGGTGGGACCTGCACGACTGGAGTCAGACCGAAGAAGTGCCGGCCGTCGTCGGCTCCTTCCCGGAGCCGTTCCTGAACGGCGTCGACGGCCGGCGGCTGCCGGTGCGGGTCGAATGCGCGGCGCCCGCGGGCGCCGCTTGCCGGATCGTCTCCGCACGTTTGCGCACGGCCGGCGTGCGCTCGGCGCTCACGTCGCTCGACGCCCACGCCGCCGCGCCCCCAGCGCTCCGGGTGCTCGTCGGCGCTTGGGCACAGCTGCGTCGTGACCCAAGTGTCCTGAAGCTCGAGCAGGGTCCGCGGCGCAGCGGCGTCTACGCCCGCGTGAGCCCCGATGGCAGGACGATCGCGCTGCTCGAGGCCCAGGGCAAGCTCGCGCGCACGCTCACCGGCAGCGCCGGTCTGATCGCGGCGACACGCTTCGGCGGCGACCCTCCCGAGTGGGTGCTCACGGGCACCGACACGACGGGCGTCGAAGCGGCCGCACGCGACCTCGACGAACCCAGCTTGCACGATCGCTTCGCCGTCGCGCTCGGCGCCGGCGGTGCTGTGCTGGCGCTGCCGCGGCCGAGCTCATGAATCGCGTCGCGTCACTGATCTACCGTCCGCTCGCGAGCCCGCTGCACGCCACGCGCGCGGGGATCGCGAGCCTGTGGGCGATCTCGTTGACCGCCGCGGCCCTGCTGCTCTACCACCCGCTCGTGCTCGTGGCGCTCGCTCTCGCGATCCTTGGCGCCGCCCGCGGTGCGGGCGTCGCGCGCGAGCTTGCGCGCGCCCTGCTCACGGCGACGATCGTCGCGCTGCCGATCGTGCTCATCAACGTCCTCGTCAGCCGCGAGGGTCTCACGGTGTTCGCCCGGCTCGGCGATCTCGGACCGTTCGGGCAAGGCGATCTCACCGTGGAGGCGCTCCTCTACGGCGCCGTGATCGCGTTGAAGGTCACCGTCCTGATCCTCATCACCTCGCTCTCGAGCCTCGCGATCGACCCCGATGCGCTGCTGCGGATCTGTCGTCGCCTCTCTTTCCGCTCCGGCCTTACGGCATCGCTCGCGCTGCGCATGATCCCCCTGCTCGCCGCCGACGCTGGGCGGCTCGCCGAGGCGCAGCGCACGCGTCCCGCTGGCCCGCCGCGCGGCGCTCGCGCACGGGCGGCCCTGATCGGTGCGGTCGTCGCCGGCTCGCTCGACCGGGCGATGGACGTCGCCGCGACGCTCGAGGTCCGCGGCCTCGCCGCGAGCTCACATAGGCCATTGCCGATGCGATCGCTGGCGCGTGAACCGCGCCAGCGGGCCTCCCGCGCCGCGCGCGGGCCCTGGTCGCGCCACGACTTCGCCTTCGCTCTCTCGGCGCTCGCGATCCTCGCGCTCGCGCTGCTCGGACGGCTGACGAACGTCGCCTCCTACACCGCCTATCCGCTGGCGCGCGTGCCGGTCGACGTCTCGCTGCTGGCGCTCTGCGCCGCGCTCGCGCTCGCCGTCGTGCTCCCCTTCTGTGACCGCCGAGGAATCGATCCATGACCGCGATCCTCTCGTTCGCGCGCGTCAGCTACCGCTACCCCGGCGCGGCCTCCGCCGCGCTGCGGAACGTCGACTTCGAGATGCAGCCGGGCGAGCTCTGTCTGCTCGCGGGACTCTCGGGGCACGGCAAGTCGACGCTCCTGCGCGCCGCCTGCGGGCTCGCGCCGCACTTCTATGGCGGGCACTTCTCCGGCCGGGTCGTCGTGGCCGGCCTCGACACGCACGAGCACGGGCCCGCGCGCCTCGGCGAATCCGCCGGTGCGCTGTTCCAGGATCCCGAGACGCAGCTCGTGATGAACTCCGTGCGCTCCGAGCTCGCGCTCGCGCTCGAGACCCGTGGACAGTCGCCTACCGCCGTCGCGCGTGGCGTCGAGGAGGTCGCCCTGGCCTTGGGCATCGATCAGCTGCTCGATCGTCCCACGCATGAGCTGTCCGGCGGCGAGCAGCAGCGAGTTGCGCTCGGGGCGGCGCTCGCCGGTCGCCCGCGTCTGTTGCTGCTCGACGAGCCGACCTCGCAGCTGGACCCCGTTGCCGGCGACGAGCTGATCGCGCTGTTGCGGCGTCTCAACCAGGAGTGGGACACGGCGATCCTGCTCGCGGAGCATCGGCTCGAGCGCTGCCTCAACTACGCCGACCGAGTCGTCGCGATGCAGGATGGGCGCATCGCTCACGACGGCGAGCCGAGCAGCTTTCTGGAGTGGGCGGC
>JASLHP010000368.1 GCA_030149625.1 Solirubrobacteraceae bacterium | reverse complement strand
TAGATGTAGGTTTGGGTGCCCTTGCCGTCGTTGGTTTTGTGAACGCGGCCGTCGACGTCGTATTCGTAGGTGGAGGTGTTTTCGTCCGCGTCGGTGTAGCTCGTCAGCTGCCCAAGCGTGTTGTAGACGCTCGCGATCGTCTTGCCGGTGGTGCTCTGCTTCGTGAGCGCGCCGGTTTCCGCGCCGGTTTCAGCGAGGTAGCTGTAGGTGACGGTCGGTAGCGTGGTCCCTTCGCTGCTTTCCGTAGTCGCGGTCTTCAAGCGTCCCGCGTTGTCGTAGCTGTCGGTCTTCGTGCGGGTCTTCGCGCCAGCCGTTTCGACGGTGCTGAGCGGCTCGTCCCAGACGTTGTAGGCCTTGATCGTCGTCACCGGCAGCGCGGGCGTCGGCTGTGCGACGGGCCCCGTCTGGCACGGCAGCTCGGCCCATTCGGGGTGGTTGCGGCATTCGGGGACTTCCGCTTCTTCTTTCGCGGTGTAGTAGACGGTCTTCGTGTCGTGGGCGCCTTCGGGGCCGACGATCGTCGGCGCCCAGCGCTCCACTCGGTGGTTGAGATCGTCGACGACATAGATTTCGCCCGAGGCGTTGATCGCGTCGCCCTCGGGGAAGTCGAGCTGCCCGTTGCCGGTCCCGAAGGACGCGAACTGCGTGACGTATTCCCCCGACGGCGTGAACACCTGCATGCGGTTGTTGCCCGTGTCGGTCACATACAGGTTGCCGGTCGTGGGGCTGGTCGCGATCCCGACCGGCGATTCGAGCTGCCCGTTGCCGGTCCCGGCCGTGCCGAATTGGCCCGCGGGTTCGCTTTTTTCGTTGATCTCCTGCACGCGGTTGTTGCCGGTGTCGGTCACGTACAGGGTGGCGCCGGCGAACGCCATGCCCCAGGTGCTCGCGAACTCGCCGCTGCCGGAGCCTTTGATGCCGGCCTGACAGCTGCTCGTGCACACCTCGTATTCGGCTTTGCCGTTGCTCACGCCCCAGCCCACGGCCTCGATGAATTTCCCTTCCGCGTTGAACTCCTGCAGCCGCCGGTTGAGCGAGTCGCCGACCCACACGCCGGCGCTCGGGCTGACGGCGATCGCGAGCGGCGTTTTGAACTGGCTGGCGCCGGCCCCGGTAGCGCCCCACTGGTTCGCCCATTCGCCTTTTTCGTTGAACACCGCCACGCGGTTGTTGCCGGAGTCCACGACATAGATGAGGCCGCCCGCGATCGCGATGCCGGTGGGTTCTGAGAGCTGGCCTTTGCCCGCGCCGGCGATCCCCGCTTTGCAGCCGCTGGTACAGACCTCGAGCTTCGCTTCGCCGTTGCCGACGCCCCAGCCGACCGTCTCGACGAATGCCCCGGACGCGGAGAACTCGGAGATGCGGTTGCTCGCATACTCGGTGACCCACACGTTCCCGTGCGCGTCGATCGCGTCGTAGGTCGGCTTTTCGAGCTGGCCCGCCCCCGCGCCTTTCGCGCCGAACATCGCGGCGTACGTCGGCGGGACCTTCGCGTCCTTGCCGGCCGCCGCGGGCAACTTCGTCTCCACCAGCTCGCCCGTGTTCGGTTCGTATTCGGTCGTGTGCACCAGATTCAATCCGCCCGGATCGGCGGTGGTCGGGTCGGTCGTGACCGAGATCGGCTTGCGGAGTCTCCATCCCAGGTTTTCCTCGACGCCTGGGCCGGTGTAGGAGGTGACCGTGGTGCGAACCGATTCCGGTTCTTCTTTGCCGGCGATCACCGCGCCCTGCGTCATCTTCGTCACCAGGTCGTACGGACCGCCAGCGGGTGCGCCTTCGTCGTAGCTGTCGAGCGTGTGCTCGCGGGCTTGGACCTGCGCTCCGTCCGTGAGCTCGACCGTGTGCTGCGGCCCGAGGCTGCTCAACAGCTCGGTTCCGGGTTCGCTGCCTTTTTCTTCGTATGTGTTCTCGGTGTCGAGCAGCTTCGACGTTTCCGCCGACTTGCAGCTCGCTTCCGATTCGCAGCCTTCTTTGAGCGCCGCCGCGCGATCGTCCGCGCTGAGCGTGCGCACGACATCGTTGTATTTGTTGTATTCCGTCGTCGAGACACCGCCCGTCGGCGTCGCGACGTTGACCGTGCGACCCTGGCTGTCGAGGTACTGGATCGTCGCTCGCTTGTACGCGTCCGCGGGCCAGCCCATCGGCTCGTCCGGGGGGAAGATCGCGGTCCCTTCCCTCGGGACATCGTTCGTCTGCCCCCACTTCGCGGCTTCCGCGCCCGTCAGCGTCGGCAGTTCCGTGCCCGACAGCGGCACCTGATAGTCGATCGTCCACACCGCGTTCGTGCCGACCGATGGCGGTTCCGGCGCCGGCGAGCTCGGCGTCCCCGTGTGCACCGCCACGCTCGTCGTGACCGCCGTGCCGGTCCCGTCTGGATTGAGCGCTTTGACCCTGGCCTGCAGCTCGTGCTGCGCATCCGCGGCGACGGGGTAGTAGCTCTGGTTGACCGCGCCCGGAATCGCCGCGCATTCCCCGTTCGCCGGGTTGCAGCGTTCCCACTGAAACGCGTATGCCTGCGGCCCGCCGCTCCATGCGCCTTCGCCGACGCTGATCTTCTTGCCGACTTCGGCTTCCGCGCTCGACAGCGTCGGTGCTTTCGTGTTCGCCGGGACGGCCTGTTCGTCCTCGCTTTTCAGTTCCGTCGTCGTGCTCGCAGCCGGACGGATCGCCGACAGCAGCCGTCCCGTGTTCGGGTCCGCGAGGGCCGTGCCATAGTGCAGCAGCCACGGCTCCTGCCCCGCCGGGCTCACCGCCGTTACGTGCCCTTCGGCGTCGTACCCGTAGCTCGTCTTCAGCGCCGGAGAGATTTGTGGGTTCCACTCCGCGCGCAGCCGCCCGCTCGCGTCATACACGTATTCGGCGACCGCGATCGGCTTGATTTCTTTCGTCGCCTGGTTGTACGCCTCGTACTGGATTGCTTTCAGCCGCCCCTTGTAGGCGCCCCATTCGCTCGACTTTTCGCCTTTCGCGGTCGTTTCTTTCGCGTATTCGAACGCCAACACGCGGCATCCCGCCACCAGCGCTTCTTTGTCTTCGAGGCGACGCAGACACGTCGTGATGCCGGCCGGTTCGGGAGCCAGCGCATACGCGGGCTCGGTGATCCCTTCCACCGTCTGGTAGATGTAGTGGCTGACCTCCGCGGCGACGGGCCCTTCCTGGCGCGTCGGCTTCCACAAGATCTCGTTCGTCGGCGCCGCCAGCGTAAAGCGCGTCGCGACCCCCTCAGCCGCGTTCTTGAGCACATATTCGGTCGGAGAGCCGACCGCGTTGACTTCTTCGCTGAGCGTGAGATTCGAGTCGCCCTGCGGCGAGACGAATTCTTTGCCTTTGCCCGTGAACGTGACGAGGCCCCCCGTCGCGGTCGTCAGCGTCGCCACGTTGGGTCCTCTCGTGATGCTTTCCTGCCCGCCGAGGTCAAGGCTCCACTGCGGCCCGAGCGGCCCTTCGCCGCCCGCTTTCAAGTGGCGCGAGCCGTAGCTGCGCCCGACGCTCAAGCCAGCGCCGGGCGCCGCGATCGAGACGTCGCTCGCCTGCATGCTGAATTCTCCAGATTGCGGGTTCACGTCGCCCGGCCCGACTGGAGTCGGCGTAGCGTGATGGACCTTGAAGGCCACTTCTTCGGAGGTCACGTTGCCGGCGCGGTCGGTGGCCGACACCTTCAGCTTGTGTTCGCCGGCGCCGAATTCGCCGCCGTTGATTTCCCATTCCCCCACACACGAGCCGGGCGGGCACGAGGCCGCGGCTTTCCCGACTTCGCGACCATCCACGGATAGCGCGATCGATTCGATGCCGGACAGGCTGTCTGCCGTTTCGGCCTTTACGACGTACTCGCTTTCTCCTATTTCCCGCGAAGCCCCGAGGCCGGCGATCGTCACCGCGGATGGGGCGACGGCGTCGACTTTCACCTGGTGTTCCACGGCCGTGGAGGAGCCGATCCCGTTTTTCGCGACGGCGTACAGCGTCGTTTCTCCGTTCGGCAACACGTGCCCGTTGCCGGCGTCGCCGTTGTAGGTGAGGACTTCTCGTACCTGCTCCGGGCACTGGACTCCGCCGATGCACGCGTGCGTCGTGAGCAGGTTCTTGCTCTTGAGCGGATAGTCGCCGCCGCTGTTGTAGCCCGTCAGCCATTCTTCGACGCCAACGCCCTTGTCTTCCGTGACGAGTTCGAATGCGCCGCGGTGCGGGCCGAGCCAACCGCCGCTTGCCGACAGCACGTTCGGCTGACCCGCGATCGTCGAGGACGTCGTGTTGAACTTGGCTTCGGGAAGCGTGCTCTGCTTGATCACCACGGCAGCCCATTTCACGGTCGTTTCGCCGCCTGCGCCTTCGTTGTTCGACTCCTGCAGGTACTCGGCGGAGTCGTTGCCTTCGGGCGTCGCCGCCTGATTTTTGATCGTTTCTTCGTAGTAGCCGCTCGATTCTTCTTCCGAGTACACGACGACGCTTTCGCCCACCTTTTTCGGCGACACGATCTCCTGCAGGGTTTCGATGTGCGAGCCCGGCTCGTGCCAGCTGAAGTCCATTTCGTACAGCAGGATCCATGAGTCGCCCTGCGTCGTGTAGGCCAGCGCACCCCATTCGCCGCGTTTGTGCGCAGAGCCGAAGCGCTCGGTCCAGGGCCAGCCCTTTTCGGGTTCTTCCGCGGTGAACTGAGAGCCTTCGTGGATGAAGTGCCAATTCGTCGGAGTGAGACCTTCTTCGGATGCTTCCCGCAGCGTCGGGTCGATCTCGATTGGGTACTCGTAGCCTCCGGAGCCGAGATCGCTCGTCAGCACCAGCAGATCGCCGGCGACGTGCATCGACACGCGAACCGGCGTCCCCGCGGCGTCCACGGCATCCGGTGGCGCGATCGCGGCGAGCACGCGTTGGCCGTCGATGACCTCGACGGCGCCGGAGCCGCCGCGAGCGGACACGAGCTTTGCGCCGGCGGGCACGCCGACCCGGAAGTAGAAGCGTTCGGGGCTGTCGATCGAACGCAGGAGCACGTCCAGCTCGACGCCATCGCTGGCGGGCTTCGCGACGGTGTCCGAGTCGCGCGCGCTGTTCGCGTACACGACGCTCGCGCCGTCCGTGACGCCTTCGGAGCCTGTCAGCGGCAGGCCGTGCGCGTCCACGGGCGTCAGCGAAACGCCAGATCGAGCCAAGCTCACGCCGTCCGCCAAGCGCCTCGGGATCGTCACGGGCACCGCCGGCGTCAGCGGCCGAAACCCGCCGGGAGCCTCGCTCAGGCCGAGGTTCAGCGGCTGGAAGCGGCCGTCCGCCGCTCTGCTCGCGAGCGGCGCTGTCGAGTCGAGCACGGCATGCGTATCGTCAGGGAGAACGATCCGCGCGGTGCTAGCGGTCGTGTAGCCGAGGACTCGCGCGCCCGGCGGCAGCCTCGGAAGCCCGCCGGCCGGTTCGCCGATCGTCGCCGGGAACGCGGCGGCGTCCTCTGCGCGCGCCCGCTCGGCGTCGAGATGCTCGAAGCTCGTACGCGAGATCTCGCGAGCGACGACAGCCTCGGGGCTGGCCAGACGCGCCGCGCGCTGCGCGCGCACCTCTTCGGCCTGCGTCGCCGAGGCGGGAGTCACAAGCGCGCCAATCAGCGGGCTGCCGACGCTTTCACGACCTGTGAGTGAGGATGCCCGCGACGCGGCGGCCGACCAGGAGGCGATTCCCACACACGACAGCGTCACATACAAAAGCAACCGGAGCGCGGCAGTCCGCATCATTACCCCCATGAACGAGTGCGCCCGACGGTGCATATGAATCGGGCAGACGGAACGAATATGGGAGTGACGGTAGCGGCCGAATCGACGCTTGCCTATCCGTCAAAGTACGTAAATTTCGCGAGACTTCAGGGGTGACCTCAGGCTCACCACGGGCGACGCCAACTGTCTAGCCAGTGCTACTTTCGCCTGTGACGGACCCGCACGCCGACGAGCTGTTGCCTGCGGCGTACGCCCAGCTTGCGAAAGATCATGCTTACGTAAGTGCTGACGGTTCTGACGCTGATGTGGAGCCGATCCGCGATCTCCCGGTTCGTCAGGCCGTCGCTCAGAAGCTCTAGAACCTCGTCCTCGCGGCGGGTCAGCGGACTGCCGCTCGTTCCCTCCCGCGCGGCTTGCCGAGCGACGCGCGGGCGCGCGGGCTCGTCGTGCCGTGGCAAGTTGACGTCCCTGAGGATGTCGACGCCGGGAGGATTCTGCGAGCGGGCGCCGTCTCTGGCCGCGAGCATCGTCGACACACTGACACTGTTTGGATCACGGTCAGCGAGGCCGTCCGCTCGCCTGACTCTCAGGCGCACCAACAGCTCATAGTCCGTCGTCGTCCCCGAGATGTGGGCTTGCGGCGAGTGACGCGCGAGCAGCTGCTCGAGGTCCACGTCCGCGGCGCGCGTGAACGGCTCGAAGCGCCCCAAGACGATCGTGATGACCTGAGCGTCAGACACCGTCGCGCTCACCGAGCCTCGCTCGCGATCGTCACCCGCGACCGCGAGCGGCGGCGGCGGCGGCGCGCAGCCTCGCGGGCGACACGCGCGGCGCGTTTGCGGATGCGCCCACACCCGGCCTGCGTTTGCTGACTCATGTCTGCATCCTATCCGAGCCGTCGAGCAGCCGCGCGAAGCGTCGTCTGGTACGTTTGCGCGATCGCAGAGGCGATCGTCTGTCGCGCGACGGACGAGGAGGGAGTAAGGATGCGAGGCCGTCGTCGTGTGGATGTTCGCTCCTCGAGCGCCGGGCGGTGCTCCCCCGGCGTGCTCGCGCTGATCGCCTGCGCGGCGCTGCTCGCCGTGCCGGCCACGGCCACCGCCACGGCGACCGCGACGGCGACGGCGACGGCGACGGCGACGGCGACGGCGACGGCGACGGCGACGGCGAC
>JASLHP010000219.1 GCA_030149625.1 Solirubrobacteraceae bacterium | reverse complement strand
GGAGGCGGAGTGATTGGACATGCGTCGTGGGGCCGTGGCGAGGGTGCTCTACGGCGGCCTACCTCTGGCCTCGACCGGCGTGGCGATGGGCTTTAGAGCCTTCGGGGACGCACAAACGGATTTCTGGCGAGCGCCCGGCGTTTCCCCGCAAATTGCCGAGAATTCGAGCTAGTCGATCTGCTAAAGCTCGGGGGCGGGCTGGACCGATGTTGATGATGGTGTCCCTCGAGAGCGACCCCATCGCCCGCGCGCCTGGCCAGTACACGCGCTCGATCGTGCAGCGTCTGCGGATGCGGACGCTGCTGACGCTGGGGGCGCTGGCGGTGGCGACGACGGTGATGGGGCGACGCTTCGGCTGGCATGATCCGCGCTTCCTGGGCGCGGAGGTGGCGCTGCTGGCGGCGATCTTCGTGATCTCGCGGTATGTGCTGCCGCTGGTGGAGCGCCACGATCGCGGCGCGGCGGGCGAAGAGCAGGTGGGCGGCCTGTTGGATGGCCTGACGGGGAGGGGCTGGCATGTGATCCACGACGTGAGCCTGGGGCGGGGCAACGTGGACCACATCGCGATCGGCGCGGGCGGGGTGTTCACGGTTGAGACGAAGAGCGCGGCGGGCCCGGTGCGGGTGGCGCGGGTGCACGGGGCGGTGCTCGGCCAGGCGCAGGCGCAGCGGCGCGCGATCGAGCGCGTGACGGGCGCGCACGTGGAGCCGCTGCTGGTGTACAGCCGCGCGTGGGTGGACCGGCCGCTGAGTCGTCGGAAGGGTGTGCGGGTTGTTCCGGCGCGGATGCTGGCGAGCTACCTGGAGCGCCAGCCGCAGCGCCTGGAGCCGGAGGAGGTGGAGCGGGCGCGTGAGCGGATCGCGCGCGCGGCGCTGGAGGCGGCGGCGAGTGAGCGGGGATCGTGGCGCTCGCGGGCGGGGCAGCGGCGGGCGTTCGCGGAGCGCGCGGCGCCGCGCTAGCCTCTCGGGATGGCGAGCGCGACGAGCACCCTACCGGCGGTGGAGCGCACGCCGGCGGCGAGCACGCTGCCGGCGGGTCCGCGGATGCCGGCGGTGGCGCAGAGGCTGGTGTGGGCGCTGGCGATGCCATGGGCGCTGGACCGCTGGGCGGCGGCGTACGGGGAGGCGTTCACGATGCCTTTCGCGCCGAGCGGCCGGCGGCTCGTGGTGGTGAGCGACCCGGAGGCGGTGAAGCCGGTGTTCACGGCGCCCCCGGATGTGGCGCCGTCGGCGGCGGGCCTGTCGCCGATCGCGCCGATCATGGGTCCGAGCTCGGTGATCACGCTGACGGGCGCGGCGCACCTGCGCCAGCGGCGGCTGCTGCTGCCGCCGTTTCACGGCGAGCGGATGCGAGCGTACGAGGAGACGATCGTGCAGGCGACGCGCGGCGCGATGGCGCGGTGGCGGCTGGGGGAGCCGATGCGCCTGCTGGAGCAGACGCGGGCGATCACGCTGGAGGTGATCCTGCGGGCGGTGTTCGGCGTGGAGGCGGACCGCATGGACGCGCTGCGCGAGGCGATCGGCGGCCTGTTCGAGCCGCTGCGACTGGGGACGCTGCTGCTGGTGGCGCTGCGGCGCCCGACGCTGGAGCGCCCGACGGGCAAGCTCGGCCGGGCGCTGGATCGGCTGGACGCGGTGATCTACGAGGAGCTGCGACGGCGCCGCGCGCAAAGCGATCTGGAGCAACGCGAGGACATCCTCTCGCTGTTGCTGCTGGCGCGCGACGAGGACGGCGCGGCGATGACCGACGGGGAGCTGCGCGACGAGCTGGTGACGCTGCTGCTGGCGGGCCACGAGACGACGGCGACGGCGAGCGCGTGGGCGATCGAGCGTCTGGTGCGCCATCCGCGCAAGCTGGAGCGACTGGTCGCGGAGATCGAGGCGGACGCGGGCGAGGAGTACATGCAGGCGGTGATCAGCGAGACGCTGCGGGTGCGCCCGGTGGTGCCGATGGTCGTGCGGATCCTGGAGGAGCCGCTGCGGGTGGGCGAGCACGTGCTGCCGGCGGGCACGCGGGTGGCGCCGTCGATCTACCTGACGAACCGCAATCCGCGCGTGTACGAGGCGCCGCGGGAGTTCCGCCCGGAGCGCTTCCTGGAGAGCCAGCCGGAGACGTTTTCGTGGATTCCGTTCGGCGGCGGTATCCGCCGCTGCATCGGAGCGTCGTTCGCGACGCTGGAGATGAAGCTGATGCTGCGCACGATGCTGGGCGAGCTGCGGCCGAGCGTGCCGCGGCGCGAGGCGCGGCTGTTCGCGAAGGGCGAGTGGAACGTGCGTCGCGCGATCACGCTGGTGCCGTCGGGCGGCGCGCGCGTGGTGTGGAGCGGGCGCTGAGGATGAGGGATTGGCCGCCCCTGAGGGCGGCCCGGGTTGTCGGCGAGCTTGGAAGGGCGGTGGCGCTCGCGACGGGTGGCGCGCGAGCGCGTGCCGGCCGCAGCGGGCGCTAGTTTCTTGAAGATGACCGCGACGCTCACTCAGGCGAGTCCCGAGGATCTGCTGGAGCGCTTCGGCCTGCGCGCGTTCCGCCCGGGCCAGCGGGAGGCGGTGGTGGCGGCGCTGGAGGGCCGGGACAGCTTGGTGGTGATGCCTACGGGCGGCGGCAAGTCGCTCTGCTACCAGTTGCCGGCGCTGGTCGACTCGGACCCGACGCGCCCGCTGGTGGTGGTGGTGAGCCCGCTGATCGCGCTGATGAGCGACCAGTGGCGGCGGCTGCGCGAGGCGGGAGTCGAGGCGACGATGCTGGCTTCGGGCATGGAGGAGGGCCACAACGCGCAGGCGCTGGGCGAGATCGCGGGCGGGCAGACGCGGCTCGTGCTGGCGGCGCCGGAGCGCTTCGCGTCGCGGGCGTTCCGCGAGGCGCTGGCGCGGCGGCGAATCTCGCTGTTCGTGGTCGACGAGGCGCACTGCGTCGCGGAGTGGGGTCACGACTTCCGTCCGGACTATCTGCGGCTGCACCATGCGATCGCGTCGCTGACGCGCGGCTATGAGGAGGCGGACCCACCGCGCCCGCCGGTGATGGCGGCGACGGCGACGGCGACGCCGCGCGTGGCGCAGGAGATCGCGACGCGTCTGGGGCTGCGCGATCCGCTGTCGATCCGCTCGGGCTTCGACCGGCCCAACCTGACGTTCGACGTGGCGGCGGTCGAGGGCAAGGGCGCGGTGGCGCGCAA
>JASLHP010000214.1 GCA_030149625.1 Solirubrobacteraceae bacterium | reverse complement strand
CGCGTAGAGCGCCGCTTTCCGGCACACTGCAAAGCCGTCTACACCGGTAGAGGGCCGTCCGGCCCGCGGCGCTAAGCCACGAGCCGGACGGGGAGCAGCTTGAGCTGATTGATGAAGGGCGATTCGACGTACAGAGCGCCGCCCACACCGCCCGCGCCATCCGCGAGCTGTATATGTGGGTAGCGGGCGAGCGTCTCCTCGAGCATGATCCGCAGCTCGAGGCGGGCGAGCGCGGTACCGAGGCAGAAGTGGCGTCCGCCGGCGCCGAACGCCTGATGCTCGGGGTTGCGACGTACGTCGAAGCGGTCGGAGTTCTCGTAGACGGTCTCGTCGCGGTTGGAGGAGGCGTACCACAGCACGACCTTCTCGCCCTTGCGGATCGTCTGTCCATGTAGCTCGGTGTCGCACGTGGCGGTGCGACGGAAGTGCGCGAACGCGGGGAACATCCGCAGCGACTCCTCGACCGCGCTTGGGACCAGCGAAGGGTCGTCGAGCAGCGTCTGCATCTGCTCGCGGTCTTCCATCAGCGCGCGCATCGCCGAGCAGAACGTGGCCTTGGTGCTGTCGTTGCCAGCGGCCATCAGCAGGAAGAAGCCCATCACGATCTCCTGTTCGTCGAGCTTCTCGCCTTCGACTTCGCCATGAACGAGCACGCTCGTGAGATCGTCTGTCGGGTTCTCCCGGCGCTCGGCGATCATCCGCGCGCAGCGTGCGAAGACCTCGGGGATGTCTTTCTCCAGAGCCCCGTCGATGCCGTCGGGGTTGACGTCCGGGTCGCCGGCGCCGAGCGTCGAGTTCATCAGCCGCGCCCACAGCTCGTCATCGCGCTCGTCGATGCCCATGAAGCTGCCGATCACACGCGCGACGATGGGCTGCGCGATGTCGGCCACGAGGTCACAGCTCTCGCGGGCGGGCGGGCCGTCCAAGCGGTCGAGCACCCTGACCACGATCGAGCGGATCTCGTCCTCGTGCGCCGCGATGCGCCTCGGCGTGAAGCCGGCTTGGAACAGCGCCTTCAGGCGATCGTGCTTGGGCGGGTCCATGCCGATGAACATCGCGCGAACCAGCTCGATCGGGAGCACCCCCGCGGCGGTGATTCCCTGTTCGGAGGAGTACGTGCGCCAGTCGCGACTCACCGTGTGGATGTCCTCCGCGGTCGTCACCGACCAGAACCCCGCCTCCTCGGGAAACTCCTCGAAGCTCTCGGTCCAGTGGATCGGACAGCCGCCGCGCAGCGCTTTGAACAGGCCGTGAGGCGGACCGTCGAGCCAGTGCTCGCGCTCGGTGAGTTCGATGCTCTCGAGGTCGCTGCTGCCAGCCGCCGCCATCAAGGCTCCCATGGTCAGTTGCCGCGGACGCGATGCCGATCATACTGGCTGACCGGCCAATCGTGTCGTGCCGCCCGCGGATCACTGCGCAGTTTGCGCGCGCGGGCGAAACCGCGAAAAGCGCCGAATCCACCGGCGCGACACTCAGCTCGTGGCGTGACCCTCATCCGTGCGTCGCTCGCCTTCGCGCAGGGCGCGTCCGGCGAACAGCAGCATGCTCGTGAGGTGCGCTTCGATCGTTTCGAGGTTGTGTTCTCCTGGGTAGATCGCGCCGCCGGCATCCGCGCCCGCCGCTCGCAGCGCGGCCGCGAACGGCAGATCCTCATCCGGGTTGGCGATGTGGTCCTGTTCGCCCCCGTAGACGAATGCGTGCAGGCCGAGTCGCGCGATCGCCGGGCGATCGGCGCGCAGCGTGCCTTCGAGGCCGTTGAAGAAGCTGAGCCAGCTCTCGACGACGCCGAAGCGGTAGGGATTGGAGAGCGTGAGGTTCATCGCGCCATATCCGCCCATCGAGTCGCCGGCGATCGCGCGCGCGTCGCGCGCCGGCACCGTCGGCAGCATCCGGTCGATCAGTGTCTGCACTTCCAGGACATAGCTTTCGTAGCGGAGCGAGCCCTGGTTGCGCCACAAGTTCGCACCTGGACCGCCTTGGATCATCACGGCGATCACCGGCGGGATCGCGTGTGCGGCGATCAGCCGGTCGAGCTGTTCCTGCAAGCCGATTCTCAGAAACGCGTGGTCCGCCTGGTCATCGCCGGGCAGCAGGTACAGCACCGGGTAGTGGGCCGTCGTGCCGGCGAACCCCGGCGGCAGGTAGACGAGAAACGAGCCTTCGCCATGCAGCGCCTTGGAGACGTAGCCGGTCTGCATGATCGCGCTGCCGGCCGCATCCTGGTTGACGGGCTCGAGCGTCGGCAGCGACTGCTCCGGGGAGACCGCGCTGACCGCGGGCGCTTCCTCGACGAGCGTACCGGTGCCGCCCGACCCGACGAGCCCGCCGAGCGTCAGCTGCCCACCCTGTGCAAGCGCGACGCACACAACCGCGAGGGCGCCCAGCAGTACGCCGGTGATCAGCCTGCGCGCCCGCGCGCGGCCGGGCTGCGGAAGCGCTCTGGCCCCCGCCCCAGCGAGTGCCGGCTCGCGCCGCGGCGGGAACGACGGCACCCAGGGCGGCGGCAGGAATTCGGCTGTCGCGCCGCGTTCGCCGGGCCAGCTCCAATCGCCGAGGCTCTCGAGCCACAGCTGCGTGCGCGACGCTGTCGCGGTCATCGACATTCAGGAGATTGAATGAAGCGCGCGCGGGAAATCCAACCCCTGCATGAGCGCGCCCACCCTGCAGCCGAGCGTGCAGGCCTTCAGCTCGTGCTCCACACCTGACCGACGCCCGCGAAGCCAAGCGCGTCCTTGGTTGCTTCGGTGAGGTCGAATTCACGTCCCGCGACATACGGGCCACGATCTACGACGGGCACGCGCACGGTGCGCTCGCCATATCGCAGCGTGACCAGCGTGCCACACGGGAGCGTCTTGTTGGCGACACCCATCGTGGAGCTCGTGAGCGAGCCACCGCAGGCGAGGCTGCCGCCGCCGCCATACCACGACGCCTCCGCGAGGCGGTACACGTTGAGCCGGCCGAGCCGGCGGTGCGAGGCGAGCTCGCCGGCGTCGCCGGCGAAGCGAAGCCGCAGCCATCTGCTGCCGAGACGGCGCGGCGTGTAGCGCAGCTGAAAGCGACCGTGCGCACCGGTGTGCGCGCGGGTCAGCGTCCGCCAGCCGCGCCGGGTGAGCGCCTGCAGCGCCACGAGCTGCCCGGAGAGCCCCGCGTGCCTGCCTTCGAGCAACGTGCCGGCGATGCTCGTGCGATGGTCGGCGAGCACGTTGAGCTGGTAACGGCGCACTTTCAGTGCGGTGTGGACCGGCGTCGGGACGATCGTTGTGGGAGCGGCCGAAGCGATACCGACCGGGACCAGTGGCGCCGCTGGCAGCGGCGTCGCAGGTGCGTACATACGGCGACGAACCTCCTTGTTTGCGCCTACGGGGTTAGCTGTCGGGCTCGCGCCCGGCCGTGCACGCGTATGGACGCGCGTCAGCCGGGCGTTACGGCCACATCAGTGGCCGATTCGCCCCATCCGGTTCGCCTTTTCGCGATCCGGCGGTGGTTCCCCCGCTCGCTTCCATCCACGGAAGCGACTCGGCGATTCGAACAATTGTTCGTAGAATATCCGGTCTTCGCGATGCCAGTGTGATCAGCGACACACATGGCGGCTCTCGTGCAAATCCCCGTTTGTTGGAGAACCCCTGCAAAACGGCGACAAATCTGTCGGCGCCGGGAGCGGCTGGAGCGGGTGCGCGATGTCTCCGACCGAGCTCGCGACGCCGTTTCTCGGGAGCCGGACCCGTCAGCGACGGCGCGCTCGCCGCGAGGCGCTACCGATGTGGCTCTGCTGCGCCTGCGCCCGCTCGCTGAGCGAGCTTCGCCGCGACCTCGTCGAGCTGTTTCTGGCCGATCTTGCCGTCGCTCGGGACATCGGGATGATGAACGTGGCACAGCTTGTAGTGGCCATGCTGGAAGCGCCCGAAGCGGTGGCAGCCGCCGACATGGCATTCGAGGTGTTTGTAGGCGCCGATCACGAACGCGATCAGCGTGATCGTGCTCGCGAGTTCGACCCAGCTGTCGGTGACGACCTGCGGCTGACTCCAGAAGGTGAGCGCGAGGATCATCGCGTCCTCCACGTTGCGCTCGACGGGTCGATCTTCTTCTCGGTCATGCGAGCGCGAGCCTAGCGCGAGCACCAGCGGAAGCGCGCGGCCGGAACGGTGCCTCGCCGGCATTGTCAAAATCGCTGGAATCATCCCCAACCCGAGGAGCGCGTATGTCGCTGGACGCATCGAAGATCGGAACTGTCGTGGCAGAACAGATGGAGGCGCTCGAAAGCCGCTTTGGAGACGACTGCCGGATCGGCGACGTGTGCACGATCGTCGAGGTGCTCGGGCCGCACGGATCGTCGGTCGCGGTTCGTCCCGGCGCCGACGTTCGTCCTCACGGGCTGATCGGCCTGCTGCGGATGGCCGAGCGTGTCGCGCTGGGCGACGTCCACGGGGAGACCTCGAACGGTGAGTGAGACGCACGGGTTTGCGCCAGGCCGTTGACGCAGGCTCTCCCACCAGCGACAATCGCCACAGTGGCCAATCCGGACCGTCTGACAGCACTGGACTCTACGTTCCTTCATCTCGAGGACCACTCGAGCGCACACATGCACGTCGCGTCGGTGATGGTCTTCGACGGCGCCGCGCCGACGTTGCAGGAGCTCGTCGCACACATCCTCGGGCGACTGCATCTGGTCCCGCGCTATCGCCAGCGCCTCGCCTACGTTCCATTCGGCCAGGGCCGGCCAGTGTGGACCGACGACCCGCACTTCAACCCCTACTACCACATACGTCACACGGCCCTGCCGAAACCCGCGGACGACGCCGCGCTGAAGCGGCTTGCCGGGCGCCTGTTCTCACAGCGTCTCGATCGCTCCAAGCCGCTGTGGGAGATCTGGCTCGTGCAGAGCATGTCGGGCGGTCGCTTCGCGCTCGTCGCCAAGACCCACCACGCGCTCGTGGACGGCATCTCCGGCGTGGACATCACGACCGTCCTGTTCGACACCTCGCCCGAGCCGGCGCCGACCGGAGGTGGGTGGGACTCCGCTCAGTCGTGGAGCGCCAAGCCACTGCCGGGCGCGGCAAAGCTGCTCGGCGAGGCGCTGATCGAACGCTCGACGGTTCCCGCCGAGATGGCGCGCGGCGCACGCGCGCTGCTGCGGGCTCCGCGACGCGCGATCACGCAGCTCAAGGACGGTCTTGCGAGCGTGGGCGCCACGACGCTCGCTGGCATCAGCGCGCCAGCCCCTCCCAGCCCGTTCAACGTCGAGATCGGTCCGCACCGCCGCTACACGTTCGTGGACGCCGATCTGACGACCTTGAAGGCGATCAAGGACTCGCTCGGCGGCACGCTCAACGACGCCGTGCTCGCGTCGGTCAGCCTCGCGCTCGGGCGCTTCCTGCGCGGCCACGGCCACGACACCGACGGGCTCGTGCTGAAGGCGATGGTGCCCGTGTCGGTACGCTCCAAGGAGCAGCGCGGCGCCCTCGGCAACCAAGTCGCGGCGATGTGGGCGCCGCTGCCGGTCGGCATCGAGAGCCCAGCGGAGTGCCTGCGCGAGATCAGCGCCGCGATGGAGGACCTGAAGAAGGGCGGCCAGGCGGTCGGCGCGCAGGTGCTGACCAACCTCGCGGGTTTCGCGCCTCCCACGATCCTCAGCCAGGCCGCGCGCCTGCAGGCACGCCAGCCGTTCTTCAACCTCGTCGTGACGAACGTGCCGGGGCCGCAGTTCCCGCTGTACCTGCTCGGGCGCAAGCTGGAGGGCCTCTACCCGGTCGTCCCGCTGGCCGCGCGACAGGCGCTCGGGATCGCCGTCATGAGCTACAACGGCCACCTCGGCTTCGGGCT
>JASLHP010000156.1 GCA_030149625.1 Solirubrobacteraceae bacterium | reverse complement strand
GCGAGCTCCTGCGGGCCGACGTGGCCCGGCAGCCGGTGCGGGTTCTCGTAGCCGCCGCGGTCCTGGCCGGGCCGGGGGCCGGTGCGCAGCCACGAGGGGACCTGCTGCGCGCCGTGCTCGCGGACGTGCTGCTGCGCGGCCGAGAGGGCGCGGCCGGCGGCGTCGGACTTCGGCGCCAGCGACAGGTAGATCGCCGTCTGGGCGAGCGCGTAGCGCGCCTCGGGCAGCCCCACGTGCTCGACCGCGGTCGCGGCGGCGGTCGCGAGCGACAGCGCGCGCGGGTCGGCGTTGCCGATGTCCTCGGAGGCGAGGATGATCATCCGCCGCACGATGAAGCGTGGATCCTCGCCGCCCTCGAGCATCACCGCCAGGTAGTAGAGCGAGGCGTCGGGGTCGGACCCGCGCGTGGCCTTGATCCACGCTGAGATGTAGTCGTAGTGGCGATCGCCGCCTTTGTCGTAGAGCACCGCGCGGCGCTGCAGCGCGTCCTCGACGCGCGCGAGCGTGACACACGACTCGCCGAGCTCGGCGGCGGTCGTGCCCGCGAGCTCCAGCGCGTTGAGCGCCGTGCGCGCGTCGCCTTCGCTGCGCGCGGCGAGGAAGTCGAGCGCGTCGTCGCTCACCGCCAGCGGCTCGCCTTCCGCGCTCCGAGCCCGGGCTGCGCCGTGACGAAGCACCTGGGCCAGCTCCTCGGCGCTGAGCGCCTGCAGCGCGTACACCCGTACGCGTGAGAGCAGCGCGCCGTTGACCTCGAACGCGGGGTTCTCGGTGGTGGCGCCGATCAGCGTCACGAGTCCTTCCTCGACCGCGGGCAGCAGCGCATCCTGCTGGGCCTTGTTGAAGCGGTGGATCTCGTCGAGGAACAGGACCGTCTGCGTGCCGCTCGTCTCGCGCCGGTGTGCGGAGCGCTCGATCACGGCGCGCACCTCGGCGCGGCCGGCCGCGACGGCGCTCAACTCCTCGTAGGCCGCCCCGGAGTGCTCGGCGACGATGCGCGCGAGCGTCGTCTTGCCCGATCCGGGTGGACCGTAAAGAACCATCGAGTGTGGGTGCGCCTGCTCGATCGCGGTGCGCAGGGCGGAGCCGGCGCCGAGCAGATGCGCCTGTCCGACGAACTGATCGAGGTTGCGGGGGCGCACGCGCACGGCGAGCGGACGCTCGTCGCGGCCCTCACGCTCGCCGTCGCTACGACGTTTGGCCATATCCGAGTCCGCATCTTTAGCCAGATCGTCGTGCGGATCGGTATCGAAAAGGGTATTCACACAAGTGAGTATGGCTTGCGCACGATCCGACCCACGACGGGCGACGCGCAGGGTCTTCCGCGCTGTTCGCCGAACGTATAGATTGCGTGAAGAGGATTGACAACCCACGACCCCATCCGATGCGGAGGTCCCGCAGTTGAGCGCGAGCGTCGCTGAGCTGGCGCCCTCGGGAGGGGACGGCCTCGAGTTCCTCGACGTTGGGGGAGACATCGTCGGGCGCTCGCCGCTGCAGCTGTTCTGGCGCAGGCTGCGCCAGGATCGGGTGGCGCTCGCGTCGCTCGCGTTCATCGTGCTCCTGGTCGTGATCGCGGTCGCGGCGCCGCTCGTCGTCGACGTGCTCGGCCTGCCGGGCCCCGACGTGCAGAACCTCAACCTGACCGACTCGTTCGGCTCGCCGCTGGGGCCGACCGTCGCCCACCCGTTCGGCGTCGACCAGCTCGGCGAGGACGTGCTCTCACGGGTGATATACGGCACCCGCGTCTCGCTCGAGGTGGGGATCATCGGCACGGGCATCGCGACAGTTATCGGGGTCGTCGTGGGGATGGTCGCCGGCTTCTATCGCGGCTGGGTGGACATGGTGATCTCGCGTTTCATGGACATCGTGCTGTCGATCCCGATCCTGCTGCTCGGCCTCGGCCTGGGCGCCGCCTGCGGCGTGCACGGGTGCGCGAAAGGGCTCGTCCAGCCGGGGTTGACGACGATCATCTTCATCATCTGCATCGCGACGTGGCCGTACGTCGGGCGCATCGTGCGCGGCCTCGTGCTGTCGATGCGCGAGCGCGAGTTCGTCGCCGCTTCGCGCGCGCTGGGGGCCTCGGACCTGCGGATCATGTTCAGGGAGATCCTGCCCAACCTCGCCGCGCCGATCATCGTCTATTCGAGCTTGCTGATCCCGACGAACATCCTGCTCGAGGCGGCGCTGTCGTTCCTGGGCGTGGGCATCCGTCCGCCGACGCCCAGCTGGGGGGCGATGATCGCGCAGGCGGCGCCGATCTTCAACACGGCTTGGTGGTTCATGGTGTTCCCGGGCCTCGCGCTGGTTTTGACGGTGTTGGCATTCAACTTGCTGGGCGACGGGCTGCAGGACGCCTTGAACCCGAGGAACGCCCGATGAGGGCAATCGATACACAAACACAGGAGGCGTCTTGATGAGGTCGATCAGATCGGTCGCGGCCGCTGCGCTCGTGGCCGGGCTCGCGCTGCTGCTGGCGGCGTGCGGGTCCAGCAACTCGAGCAGCGGCTCGAGTGCTCCCACCAGCAGCAGCAACGCGAGCGCCGCGCTGAGCACGGGCGGCTACAAAAGCCCGTTGACCGAGCCGGAGACCGGCAAGCGGGGGGGCACGCTGACGGTTCTCCAGGAAACCGACTTCGAACACCTCGATCCGGGGATCGCCTACTTCTCGGTCGACTACGCGGTCGTGTTCGCGACGCAGCGGCCGCTGTACTCGCAGAAGCCGAACTCGACCGAAGAGACGCCTGACATGGCCGAAGGCGCGCCGGAAATCTCAAACGGCGGCAAGACGGTGACGGTGCATCTGAAGGAAGGCATTCACTTCAGCCCGCCTGTCAACCGCGAAGTGGTCGCCGAAGACGTCGCCTACGCGATCGAGCGCGGCGCCAACCCGGACGTCGCCAACCCGTACATCCAGTCCTACTTCAAATCGATCGAAGGCATGCCGAAGGCCACGGGCGGGCCGGTGAAGGGCATCGAAACGCCGAACAAGCACGAGCTCGTCTTTCACCTGACCGAACCCAAAGGCCAGCTCGTCGCGGACGCGCTGCTGCTGCCGCTGACGGCGGCGGTGCCCAAGGAATACGCGGAAAAATTCGACAAGAACAAGCCGTCGAACTACGCCGCGTATGAGGTTGCCACCGGGCCGTACATGCTCAAGAACAACGCGCAGGGCAAGGTCCTCGGCATCGGTTACATCCCGGGCAAGTCGGCGACGCTGGTGCGCAACCCGAACTGGAACGCGAAGACGGACTACCGTCCCGCGTACCTGAACGAAATCGACGTCAAGATCGGCGGCACGAGCGCGGTGCTCGGGCGTCAGGTGCTCGAAGGCAGCGACATCGTCCAGAACGAATCGGCGGTCGCGCAGTCGATCGTCAGGCTGGCCGCCGAAAAGTACAAATCGCAGCTCCAGCTCTCTCCTGGCGGCGGCGATCACTACATCGGCGTCAACAACAAGGTCGGCCCGCTCAAGAACGTCGACCTGCGCAAGGCGCTGTGGGCGGCGCTCAATCGAACGGCGATGGACAAGGCCCGCGGCGGCGAACTGGTGACGAACGTCGCCACGCACTTCATCTACCCGACGATCAACGGCTTCGAACAGGCGGGTGGCCTGAAGGGGCCGCAGGGGCCGCAGTTCGACTTCAACGCGTACCCCGAAGGCAACATGAAGGTCGCGGAAAAGTACATCAAGCTGGCTGGCTACCCGAGCGGCAAATACACGGGGGGCGAAACGGTGATCATGGTGGGCGCCAGCGGCGACCCGTTCGAAGAGGACTCGCAGATCGTCCAGCAGACGCTCAAGAGCCTCGGCTTCACCGTGAAGTACTCGGTCGAGGAAGCCTCGACGATGTACGCGAAGTACTGCAACGTGCCCAAAGAAGAGATCACGGTGTGCCCGAGCGTGGGCTGGATCGCCGACTTCGCCGATCCGCAGACGGTGCTCAACATCACGTTCAACGGCACCACCATCACATCGACGGGTAACGTCAACTGGGGCCAGACGAACGTGCCGAAGATCAACGCCGCGATGGCCGCGGCGGAAAACGTCGTCGGCAACGAAGCGCGCGCGAAGGCGTGGGCGAAGATCGACGAAGAACTCGTCGAAAACGCGGCCGCGATTCCGTTCGACTGGGACAAGCAGCCGGGCATCGAGGGCAGCGGCGTCAACGGCGTCGGCGACATCTGGGACGTCGGCGAGTGGGACTACAACTACACCTCGTTGAAGTAGCCGTGAGCGGTGTGAGGGGGCCCCGTGCATGTACGGCGCCCCCTCGCCGCGACTGTGCTCCCGCTCGATTCGCGAGCGCCCGCCGAGACATTGCCAACGAACCCGGACAACTCATCTTCAACCGCGATCCCCGCGTGAGCCGCGCCCGCAGATGATCCGTTACATCATCCGCCGCCTGTTGATCGGGGTGCTGATCCTGATGATCGTGTGCGCGCTCACGTTCGTCTTCTTCCGCGTGCTGCCGACCGGCAACCCGGCGCTGCTGCGCGCCGGGCGCGATCCGCAGCCGAAGCTGGTCAAAGAGATCGAAGGCATCCTCGGCCTCGACAAACCGCTGATCGTGCAGTTCTGGGATTACATGAAGGCGTTCTTCCTGCACCTCAACTTGGGCTACAGCTATTACAGCCAGGAGTCGGTGCGCGGGCTGATCGCCGAACGGCTGCCGGCGACGCTCTCGCTGACGGTGGGAGCGGCCGTGCTGTGGGTGCTCGGCGGTCTCAGCGTCGGCGTGATCTCGGCGCTGCGTCGCCACACGCTCGTCGACCGGCTGTCGATGGGCACGGCGCTGCTGTTGCTGTCGGTGCCGGAATTCTGGCTCGGCTTCGTGCTGCTGCTGCTGTTCGCCGACGACATCGGCAAATTCAAGATCCTGCCGGGGGCGGGCAGCTACGTGGGTCTCACATACGACCCGTGGAAGTGGTTCACCTCGATGCTGCTGCCTTGGATCGTGCTGGCGTCCGGCTCCGCCGCGATCTACGCGCGACTGATGCGCAGCAGCTTGAGCGAGACGATGCGCGAGGACTACATCCGCACGGCACGCGCCAAGGGCCTGCGCGAACGCGCGGTCGTGCGTCAGGGCGTGCGATCGGCGATCAACCCGATCTTCACGCTGCTGGGCCTGGAAATCGGCGTGCTGTTGGGCGGCGCGGTGCTCGTCGAGACGGTGTTCAACATCCCCGGCATCGGCGTCGAGAACTACAAAGCGATTCAGTCCTCGGACTTCCCGGTGGTGCAGGGCACGGTGCTGCTCGCCTCCGCCTTCATCATCGTCGCCAACATCGTCGTCGACATCGCCTATGCCTATCTGGATCCGCGCGTGAGGTACTCGTGAGCCGGCTCGATCTCGCCGGATCGCCGACGATATGAGCGAGCCGCTGTTGCGCGTCGAGGACCTGCGGGTCGAGTTCCCGAGCGAGGACGGCGTCGTGCACGCGGTCGACGGGATCACTTATCAGGTGTTCCCGGGTCGCACGCTCGGGATCGTCGGCGAGTCGGGCTCGGGCAAGACGGTCTCCTCGCTGACCGCGCTCGGTCTCACCCGGCGCCAGGGCGCGCGCATCTCCGGGCGGATCGTGTTCGAGGGCCGCGACCTGCTGGCGCTTCCCGAAGACGCGATGCGCGCGATCCGCGGCAACGACATCGCGATGATCTTCCAGGACCCGCTGTCGGCGCTGCACCCGCTGTACAAGGTCGGCCGCCAGCTGACCGAGGCGGTGCGCGCGCACCGCGACGTGTCCAAGCAGCGGGCGCGCGAGCGCGCGATCGAGCTGCTCGGCCTCGTCGGCATACCCGATCCCGCGCGGCGCGTGGATCAGTATCCGCACGAGTTCTCCGGCGGCATGCGCCAGCGCGTGATGATCGCGATGGCGCTCGCGAACGAGCCCAAGCTGCTGTTCGCGGATGAGCCGACGACGGCGCTGGACGTGACCGTGCAGGCGCAGATCCTCGCGCTGATGGAACGTCTGCAGCGCGAGCTGGGGATGGCGATCGTGATCATCACCCACGATCTCGGCGTGGTCGCCGAGATGGCCGACGACATCGCGGTGATGTACGCGGGGCGCATCGTCGAGACGGCGTCGGCCGCGAGCGTGTTCTCCGCGCCGCAGCATCCCTACACGTGGGGTCTGTTGAAGTCGATCCCGCGGCTGGATGTGCCGCGCGAGGCGGACCTCGTGCCGATTCCCGGCACGCCGCCGAGCCTGATCAATCCGCCCAGCGGCTGCCACTTTCATCCTCGCTGCCCGTACGCGCAGCCGGATCACGCGCGCATCGACCCGGGGCTCGAGCCGGTCCCGGACGAAAGCGAGCATCACGTGGCGTGTCTGCTCGAGGCGCGGACGCGCAGGAGCCTGTGGCGGCAACTGCAGGCCGGGCAGACACCCGAGCAGGCGCTCGCCGCGGTGGCCGCCAAGGGCGACGAGCTCTCGTGAGCGCCCCGCCGCCGGAGCCGCCGCCGGTCTCGCCCTTCGGTGAACCGTCGCCGTCGCCGTCGCCGTCGCCGTCGCCGCCGCCGCGGTCGCCGGTGCCGGGGCCGGGGCTGGGGCCCGCGACGAGCGATGGCGGCGCTCCCCTGGTGCGCGTGCAGAAGCTCGTCAAGCACTTCCCGATCACGCAGGGAATCGTCATCCAGCGCAAAGTCGGCGCGGTGCGGGCCGTCGACGGCGTGAGCTTCGAGATCGAACGCGGCGAGACGCTCGGCTTGGTGGGAGAGACAGGTTGCGGCAAGAGCACCACCGCGCGTCTGATCACGCGCCTGCTCGATCCGACGTCAGGCCGGATCGAGTTCGACGGCCGCGACATCACGCATCTGAAGGGCGCGGCGTTGAAGGCGGTGAGGCGCGAGGTGCAGATGATCTTCCAGGACCCGTACTCCTCGTTGAACCCGCGCAAGACGATCGGGTCGATCATCGGCGAGCCGTTCGCGATCCACGGCCTGTTGAAGGACAAGGGCGAGCGCAAGCGCGAGGTGCAGCGCTTGATGGAGACGGTGGGCCTGAACCCCGAGCACTACAACCGCTACCCGCACGAGTTCTCCGGTGGACAGCGCCAGCGAATCGGCGTCGCGAGGGCGCTGGCGCTCGAGCCGAAGCTGCTGATCGCCGATGAGCCCGTCTCGGCGCTGGACGTGTCGATCCAAGCGCAGGTCTTGAACCTGCTGCGCGACCTCCAGCGCCGTCTCGGCCTGACGATCGTCTTCATCGCGCACGACCTGTCGGTCGTACGCCACATGTGCGACCGCGTGGCGGTCATGTACCTCGGCAAGATCGTCGAAATCGGCTCCAGCGACGAGCTCTACGATGCCCCCCGGCACCCGTACACCGGGGCGCTGCTGGCGGCGGTGCCGCACGCCGATCCGTCGCGCCACGGCGAGCGGCGGCGGATCCTCGGGGGTGACGTGCCGAGTCCGGCGGATCCGCCGCAAGCATGCCGCTTTCACACGCGCTGTCCAAAGGCGCAGCCGCTGTGCTCGCAGCAGGAGCCGCCGCTGGAGGACAAGGGCAGCTCGATCCCGGGACAGGCCGGCACGCTCGTCGCCTGCCACTACCCGCTCGACCGCGAGGAGGCGGCGGAGATGGGCGTACGATCTGCGCGATGAGCTCGAACTCGCCGGGGCCGGGCGCTGAGGCCGAACAGCTGCTCGCGCGCCTGATCCGCTTCAACACGGTCAACCCGCCCGGCAACGAGCGCGCCGCGCAGGAGTATCTGGCGGCCCATCTGGAGCACGCGGGGTTCGAGTGCGAGCTGCTCGGTGCGGAGCCGGAGCGCCCGAACCTCGTCGCGCGGCTTCGTCCGGCGGGATCGGATGGCTCGTCCGCGGGCGCCGGCTCCACGCGCGAGGCCGGCCCGACGCTCTGCTATCTCGGCCACGTCGACACGGTGCTGGCGAACGCGGCGGAGTGGACGCACGACCCGTGGTCCGGCGACGTCGCCGACGGCTTCGTGTGGGGCAGGGGCGCACTCGACATGAAGTCGCAGGTCGCGGCGGAGGTCGCGGCGGCGGCGTCGCTGGCGCGCTCGGGCTGGCGCCCGGCGCACGGCGAGCTGTTGATCGTGGCGGTCGTCGACGAGGAGACGGGCGGCTCGCTGGGAGCGGAATGGATCACGCGGAACCATCCCGAGAAGGTCCGCTGCGACCTGCTCGTCAACGAGGGTGGCGGCGGCGTGTTCGAGTACGAAGGCCGGCGTTGCTACGGCGTGTGCTGCGCCGAGAAGGGCGTGTTCCGCTTCAAGGTGATCACCGACGGCATCGCGGGGCACGCGTCGATGCCGGGCATGGGCGATAACGCGCTGCTGAAGATGGGCCCGCTGCTGGAGCGCTTCGCGGCGCGCCAGCCGGCGTACCGGCCGACGGAGGAGCCGCTGGCGTTCCTGCGCGGCATCGGCGCGGACCCGGACGACCTGGCGGGCTCGATCGCGCGGTTGCGCGCCGTGGATCCACGCCTGGCGATCATGTTCGAGCCGATGCTCGGCGTCACGTTCACGCCGACGCGGATCGCGGCCTCGGAGAAGATCAACGTGATCCCGAGCCGCGCGGAGTTGAAGATCGATTGTCGCGTGCCCCCCGGCCTGGGCGAGCGCGAGGTGCTCGAGGGGCTCACCGAAGTGCTCGGCGAGTCCGGCGGGCGGGCCGGCGCGGCGTGGCGGATCGAGTTCACCGAGCAGGTCTTCGGCAACCGCTCGCCGGTGTCCTCGCAGCTGATGGACGCGATCTCGGCGTGGATCGGCGAGCAGGACGCGGGCGCGGAGGTGGTGCCCGTGATCCTCCCGGGCTTCACCGACTCGCGTCACTTCCGCGTTGCGTTTCCGGAGTGCGTCGCGTACGGCTTCTTCCCGCAGCGCCACCAGCCGCTGCTCGAGTCGGCGCCGCTGATCCACGGCGCCGACGAGCGCATCGACGTGCGCGACCTGGCATTCGCCACGGAGCTGTACTCGGACCTGGCGCGGCGCATCCTCGGATAGCGCGCGAGGCGCCGCGCGTGCGGCGCCTCGACAACGGCTTGACAAGTCCGCATAATGGGGGCGATGCCAAGGATGGTGCAACTGCTGAACGGGTGTTCGGGTGAGCGCGCAGGCTAGCGCCGCGCCGAGGTCCTCGCCGGACGGCGCGGCGCAGCACGCTTCCGCGAGCGCCTCGCCGCATGGTGCGAGCGTGGGCGCGGCGAAGGGCACGGGAGCGACGGCGCCGCACGGCGCGGCGACGCACGCGGCGGCGACCGGCGCGCACGCGACGGCCGCCTCCAAAGCGATCGTGCACGTGGCGCCGGTGTCGGCGCCGTCGGTGTCGTTCGCGCAGGAAGTGCAGAACCAGGCGGTCAACTGGGAGCCGGTCGTCGCGATCGTGTTCTTCGTCGCGCTGGTTTTCATGATGTGGCGGATGCTGAAGGTGATGCCGCGGGTCAAGCCGCAGCGCATCAAGCCGGCCTCGGATCAGTCGGTGACGTTCGCGGACATCGCGGGCGTGGACGACGCGAAGGGAGAGCTGCAGGAGATCGTGGAGTTCCTGCGCGACCCGAAGTCGTTCAAGGAGCTCGGGGCGAAGGTGCCGAAGGGCATCTTGCTGCACGGGCCGCCGGGCACGGGCAAGACGCTGCTCGCGAAGGCCGTCGCGAACGAGTCGGGCGCGCAGTTCTTCGCGCAGTCGGCGGCGTCGTTCGTGGAGATGTTCGCGGGCCTCGGCGCGGCGCGCATCCGCCGGCTGTTCGCGAACGCGCGCAAGCACGAACCGGCGATCATCTTCATCGACGAGCTCGACGCTGTCGGCGGCCGGCGTGGCATGGACATCTCGGGCGAGAAGGACCAGACCCTCAATCAGCTGCTGGTCGAGATGGACGGCTTCGACACGGCCGGCCGGGTCGTCGTGATCGCGGCCTCGAACCTGCTCGAGAAGCTCGACCCGGCGCTGCTGCGTCCGGGACGCTTCGACCGGCAGGTGTTCGTGGTGCCGCCGGACGTCAAAGGCCGCCTGGGGATCCTGCAGGTGCACACGCGCGACAAGCCGCTGGAGAACCTCGACCTGGAAGCGGTGGCGCAGCAGACGAGCGGGCTGACGGGAGCGGACCTCGCGAACATCTGCAACGAGGCGGCGATCTTCGCGACGCGGCGCGGCGCGAAGAAGATCGCGCTGCGGGACTTCGACTCCGCGATCGAGCGCGTGATCGCGGGCGTGCAGTCCAGGCGCGTGCTGAACAAGCACGAGAAGAAGGTGGTCGCGTTCCACGAGGCGGGGCACGCGCTGTGCGGCGAGCTGCTGCCGTCGGTCGATCGCGTGCACCGGATCTCGATCGTGCCGCGCGGCCGCGCGCTCGGCTACACGCTCAACCTGCCCGCGGAGGATCGCTACCTGAAGACGCGCGAGGAGCTGCTCGACTACATGACGGTGCTGCTGGGCGGCCGCGTCGCGGAGCAGATCGTGTTCGGCGCGATCACGACGGGCGCCTCGGACGACCTCAAGCGCGTGGCGGACATCTCGCACTCGATGGTGCACGACTACGCGATGGGTACGGCCGGTGTGGGCCGCTCGCCGGATGGCGACGTGCAGCTGTCCGAGCGCACGCTGCGGCTGCGCGACGAGGAGCGCCAGGACCTGATCGAGGAGGCGCGCAGGGCGGCGCAGAAGTTGATCGTCGCGCACCGTGCGCAGCTGGATGCGCTGGCCGAGGAGCTGCTCGACCACGAGGTGCTCGACCGCGAAGCGATCGACAAGATCATGGCGGGAGTGCCGCGCATGGAGCGCGCGCCGGGCGTCGGGCTGCGCGTGGTGGCCGCGACGGCGCATCGGTCCCCCTCCGGGCCCGCGCCGATCCGCATTCCGGGGTCCGCGGACGGGAACGAGCCCGGGCAGCTATAGACTGCGGTTGGTGTTCAGCCGCATCGACCACATCGGCGTCGCCGTCGAGGAGCTGGAGCCCGCGCTCGAGCTGTACCGCGACGGCTTCGAGCTGCGGGTGGCGCACCGCGAAGTGGTCGAGGAGCAGGGCGTCGAGGCGGTGCTGCTGGACGTCGGCGAGAACCACGTCGAGCTGCTGGCGCCGCTGGGAGCGGACACTCCCGTGGGCAAGTTCCTCGCGAGCAGGGGTCCGGGTCTGCACCACGTGGCCTACCAGGTGACCGACATCGACGCCACGCTCGTGGCGCTGACGCAAGCCGGCATGCGCCTGATCGACGAGCAGCCGCGCGGCGGCATCCGCGGCTCGCGCGTGGCCTTCGTGCATCCTCGCTCGACGGCGGGAGTGCTCACCGAGATCGTGCAGCCGGCGAGCGGCGCGGGGGCCCACTGATGGCGGCCTCCCCGGGCGCGCGCCGCGTGACGCTTGGCTTCCAGGGTGGGCAGGTGCTGGCGCTGCGCGTCTCAGAGCAGCAGTTGGAGGATCTCAACAAGGCGCTCGGCGGCATCGGCTGGCACGAGCTGGAGAGCGACGACGGGCCGGTGCGCGTGGATCTCGGCCAGGTCGTCTACGTCAGCTCGGACAGCGACGAGCCGCGCGTCGGCTTCGGTTAGGACGCCCGCGAGGCGGCGTCCTCGGTCGCTCGCGTGCGAAGCACGCCACGCTGCCTGCGTCCTTGCCTATCGAACGCCCTAGATACTTGAACTTCCGCAAGCAGTTGTCGAACGTGGACGAGCGGCTGGTGCGGCTGGCGCGCACGCGGGGGCACACGCCGGGCGCGGAGCGGGCGGTGGCACGCTTCTCACGGCTGGGGGAGCACGCGGGCATCTGGCTCGCGATCGGGGTCGCGGGGGGCGCGCTCGACGCCGAGCGAAAGGCCGAGTGGCGTCGGGCGACGGCGACCGTAGCCGCAACGTACGCGCTCAACACCGCGATCAAGCGGGTCGTGGGTCGCCGCCGGCCGCAGCTGCCCGGTCTGCCGGCGCTGACGAGCACGCCGACGTCGCTCAGCTTCCCGAGCGCGCATGCCTCGACGTCGTTCGCGGGGGCGCGTCTGTATTCCCGCCTGGGGCCGCCAGGCGGCAAGCTGTACGCGCTGGCCACGGGTCTCGCTCTGTCGCGGCTGTATCTCGGCGTGCACTACCCGTCTGACGTGGTCGCGGGGGCGGCGCTGGGCACGCTCGTGGCTCGTTGAGGAGCCGAAGCCTCAGGCCGCTACGCCACGTGGCTTGCCTGGTCTGCGCGGCGCGTCCGGGATCGCTTTCGGTAGGCGCTTGCCGGCAGCCCGGATCGCGACGGCCACGACTTCATCCTCACTCGAAGCCGCGCCGAGCTTGGGATGGCTGAGCCGGCCGTAACTCGTGATCCTGGGAAGATGCGCCAGGTGAGCACGCGCATAGGAATCGTGGGAATGCCCAACGCGGGCAAGTCGTCGCTGTTCAACGCGCTGACGAAAGCGGGCGCGGAGGCGGCGAACTACCCGTTCACGACGATCGAGCCGAACGTGGCGGTGGTGCCGGTGCGCGACGAGCGGCTGCGACAGGTGGCCGAGACGCTGGGCTCGTCGGAGATCGTGTGGGACACGGTCGACTTCCACGACATCGCGGGTCTGGTCGCGGGGGCGCACAAAGGCGAGGGCCTCGGCAATCGCTTCCTGGCGAACATCCGCGAGACGCACGCGATCGTGCACGTCGTGCGCGCGCATGGCGACGAAAACGTGATCCACCCGGAGGGGCGCGTGGACCCGCTGGCGGACATAGAGACGATTGAGACGGAGTTGGCGATGGCGGACCTCGAGGCCGCCGAACGCCGGGTGGAGAGGGTCGGCAAACAGGCGCGCGGGAGCGATCGCGTCGCCGTCGCGGAGGAGGCGTGGCTGCGCGACGTGATCGCGGCCCTGCAGGCCGGCCTCCCGGCGCGCACGGTGCCGGTGCCCGATGACGCGCCGAACGCGGCGCGCGAACTGGGCTCGCTGACGAGCAAGCCGGTGCTGTTCGTGGCGAACGTGGACGAGGGCTCAGAGGTTGTGCCCGCGGCGGTCCTCGAGCACGCGGCCGCGCAGGGCGCGCGCGCGGTGGCGGTGTCGTCGCGCATCGAGTCGGAGCTGGCCGAGCTCGACGACGAGGACGCTGCCGCGATGAGAGAAGAATTGATGCCCGGCCCGCCCGGCGAGTCCGGTCTGCAGCGCGTGGTGCGCGAGGCATTCGCGCTGCTCGAGCTGATCTCGTTCTTCACCGCCGGCGAGGCGACGATCGCGCAGTCGTGGCACCTGCGCCGCGGCCTGACCGCGTGGCACGCCGCCGGCGAGATCCACACGGACATCCAGAAGGGCTTCGTGCGCGCGGAGGTGATCGGCTGGCGGGAGCTGGTGGACGCGGGCGGCTATGCGGGCGCGCGCGAACGCGGCACGCTGCGGCTGGAGGGGCGCGACTACGCGATGAGCGACGGAGACGTGATCACCGTGAAGTTCACGCCCTGAGATCGTGTGCGTGGTACCGCGAGCAGGCATGCCGCCGAGCGAGGAAGCCATGCTCGACAATCCGGCGTACGCCTCGCTGTGCGGTGCGCACGCGCGGTTCGCACAGGCGCGCGGGCGCGCGCGCCGATACGCCGACGATGTGGCGCCGTTCCTCGCTCCGCCTACGCCGCCCTCGGCGCAGGAGACGTCCCCGAGATGCCGAGACAGGCGCGGCTCGCCGAAGCAGTGCGGCCGTGTCAGCTCGCACTGGCCATCTCCCGCAGCCGCTCAGCCAGCCGTCTCATGCCGAGCTCCCGCGCGGCGAGTGCCCCGGCGGCGAAGTCCGTCGAGCGAACTGGCGGCGGCTCGACCTCGATGCGCTGCAGCGTCGCGATCTGCTTGAACGCGCGCAGCAGCTCCGCATTCTCACGCAGCGCCGCTGCGACTCGGGGGCGCATGACGGTGCTCGCCCTGACGGCGGCCGCGTCGGCGTCCTCGGCGTTCGCGCCGGCTCCGGCGGCGCTCAGCAGCGCCTCGAGCGTTCCGTGCGCGCGCAGCAGCTCGGCGGCGGTCTTCGCGCCGATCCCCGGGGCGCCCGGCAGGCCGTCCGAGGGGTCGCCGCGCAGCGCGATGAAGTCGGGCACCCGCGCGGGCTCGACGCCGTAGCGCTCGCGCACCTGCTCGGGGCCGATCTCTCCGTGTGTGGGGTGGGTGGCCCCTTTTTTCAGCTCCGCCACGGCCACCCGTCCGGTCACGGCCCCGTACAGGTCGCGGTCGCCCGTCAAGAGCAGCGCCCGCCCGCCGCGCTCCTCCTCGGCGCGCGCGAACGAGAACATCACGTCGTCGGCCTCGAGGTCGTCGCTCGTCGCGTACGTCCAGCCGAGGCTCGCGAGCAGCGCCGGTGCCCTCTCCCACTGCGCTCGCAGCTCCGGTGGCATCGGATCGCGGTGCGCGTGATACGGGGGGTAGAGCCGCACGCGGTAGTCGGCCTGCTCCGCGCCCATGCACGCCACGACGCCATCCGGCGGGCACGCCGGCAGGCGTGCATCGTAAAAAGTCAAGATCGCGTTGACGGTGCCGAGCAGCGCGTTCACGGGCTGCCCGTCGGCGCCGACGATCGATTTGGGCAGGGCGAAGAACGACCTGTACAGCAGCCACGGGACGTCCGCGATCAGTAGTGGGGCGGGCACCGGCGCAGCGTATGCGCCGGGCGCGACGGGTGCCTGGCAGCCATGCCTGGCCGCACACTCGGACGTCGCCTGACGGCCCGCGCATCCCGCGCGTCGGAGGCCTCGCGCTATCCGGCCTGCACGCCGCCGGTGGCCTCGGCCGACGCTGTCGAGGCGGCCGACGCTGTCGAGGCGGCCGGCGCGGGTGCCGGCGCGCCGCCCTGCGGGCTCGTGCTCGGCACGGCCGGCGGGCTTTCCGGCGCCGGCGCCGCGAACGGGGCCTGCCCGCTCGTGTCCGGCTCGCGCCTGACGCTTGCGCCGCTCTTCACGTTGAAGTAGGCCCACGTGCTCGTCAGCCCGAGGCGCGCCGCCAGTTCCGGTCCGCTGATGCGGCTGTCGCCGCGCGAGCCGAGTACGTCCGCGGCGAGGATTCGCGGCGAGGCGCCCCGCTCGAGCACCTCGATGCCGCGGAAGGCGCCCTTGACGAAGCCGTGCAGCCGCGCCGCCGCGGCGGCGAAGCCAATGCTCAGCTTCCAGCTCGAGGACTTCGTTTCATACGCGTCCGGCACGGCGCGCAGCCACGGCTCCGGCGTCGAGCCGAGGAACGAGTTCTCGTTGTCTTCGGTCATGCCGCCGGAGCTCGCGAAGTAGTAGGTGATCGCCGGCTTGCCCTGGTAGAGCACGATCTGCCCGGCCGTCGCCGACACGGCAGCGTTCATCGCCGCCGTTTCCGCGGCCGGGGCGGGCGGGCTCTCATAGACCTGCGAGCGCGTGTCCGCGTACACGTCGAACCGCGTCCCGCCCTGGTCGTCGGTCAGAGCGTATGTCCGGCTGGCTATCGCCTGCGCCTCGAGCGCCGCGAGCGGCCAGCTGGAGGGCATCTCCGCGGCGACGACGCCGCGCACGTAGCGTTCCAGCGGCACCGCGACGACCTTCTCGCCCTCGAGCACCTTCACGACGGCGCTCGCCGGCGCCGCGCCGAGCGTGGTGCCGGTGTAGTAGTGCGCGAGGATCGCCGCGTCGCTCCAGCCGTGCTCGGCGTAGCCGAGCGCGCCGTCCTGGCTCATGCCCACGCCGTGTCCGTCGCCGGCGCCTTCGATCACGAGCGTCGATGCAGCCGCGGGCGTGGCGAACAGGGCGGCCGTGGCGAGCACGGTCGCGGCGGCGGAGCCGATCGTGGGCATCGCCCGCACCAACACCGCCGCAAACGCGCGGTCGCGCCCGGTGGCCGAGTGTTCCATACGCACTCGGTCGTCGCGCGCGCCGCCGGGCCTGAGCGCTGCACGAAGCGTGTCGCTTTGCGCAGGGTCGGCGCGGTTTGGGTAGGCCGGCGCGGTGGTAGGTTGACCGCATGAGCGCCGTCGGCCCAGCCGTC
>JASLHP010000137.1 GCA_030149625.1 Solirubrobacteraceae bacterium | reverse complement strand
CTGTCTCAAAGCCGCTCTTGGCGGCGCTCGCCGCCGGTTTCAGGCTCGTCGAGGAGGCACCCGTGAGCACGTTCCATGAAGCGACTGCGCTCGCGCCGTTCCAACTTGCGTAAACGGTCGCGCCGCCGTGCGCGCCCGGTGCCGGGACCGCCGCGACCGCCGGCGGGCTCGCCGGCCGCCCGCTCCACGACAGCGCATACGTGCGGTAGGACTCCCAATCGGGCGGCAGGTGGGCGTTGAACAGCACCTGCCCGGCGTCGTCTACCTCCGACAGATAGCCCGCCTGCCCCCAGCCCACCATCCAGTCGCCGCCCGCCAGCGCCTGCACGTTTCCCTGGCTACCCGCCACGAGCGGGTTCTCGTGCTCGTAGCTGCGCGTCAGCGTCGCCGTCATGCTCGCTTCGTCGAGCGTCACTTCGATCGCGCGCGACTGCGGGTGCACCTTCGGAGTCGCGCCGTTGTCGAAGAACGTGACCGCGCCGTCCGGCTGCCAGCGCGCGTCGTGCTGGAACGCCGTTGCCGCGCCGGCCCCCTCCTTGAAGCTCGAATGCTTGCCGCCGAGCGTCCAGCGCACCTGCCCGGTCTTCGCGTCGACGTCGTAGGCGGCCCACGTGTTGCGCGAATCGATCAGCAGGTCGCCGTCTCGACCAGGTCCCCCTTCCTCACCCGGATCGATCGAGTTGATGTGGAAGTAATCGAACGGTTCTGAGCGGCTCGTCGGCGCCGCCGAGTTGTAGGAGCTCTGCAGGGGCACGTGGTCGAGGCTGTGCCACTCGTACATCACGAGGCCGGTCTTCAAGTCGATCTCCTGTACCAGCGTGTCCGCGACCGCCCCGTCGCGCGGGCCGCCCACGCTCGCGAGGTTGCAGTCGATCGCGTCGTAGACCGTGATCAGCCCGGTCCCCTGCGGCGTGATCGCGAATTCGTGCAGGTCGGGCTGGTAGCCGTTGCCGGCGCGGATCACGGCGATGTCCTGGTAGGCGCTGTTGGCGATCACCTCGCCAGCCGTGCGACTGCCGCCGGCGATCAGCGGGTCCTGCCACCACGTCAGCACGGGTTTGCCTTCGTAGCGCTGCACGCGGAAGTCAGCCGCGCGGGTTCCCGCCGGAGACAGCGACTTGAACCAGATCAATTCGCCGTGTTCGCCCAGGATCATCGGGCCGTACTGCCCGACCCCCGAGTACGGCGCCAGGAACAGGTCGCCGGTGGCCGTTCTGTCTTCGGCGGACACCGTCACATCCGGCGGGCGCAGTTCCGGGCGCGAGTGAAAGCTCTGGTATTCCTTCGGCGGTGGCGGCGGCGTGCTGTTGCCCTTGCCCGTGCCGACCGCGGCGCTCGTCGACCCCGGGTTATCGCGCACCGCCACCGTGAAGCGCCACGCGAACGCAGTCGTCTTCGCACCTTCGCGCAGCTCGGCGTGAACGCTCACGAGCTCGCCGTCGTCGAACGGGCGCGAGGGCAGGAAGCTCGCGCCGTCGCCCTGCGAGTAGGCGGCCAGTCGGCCCGGGTGCGCACCCGTGCGCGAGCCGACGACGACGACGTCCGCCAGCTCGCTCGCCGGTACGCCGAGGAAGCTGATCTGGGTGGTCGCCGAGGCGTCCATCGAGTCGGGCTCCGGCGAGACCGTCACGCGTTCGCCCGCCAGCGCCGCGGAGACGTTCAGCCGCGCGGGCACACAACTCGGCGAGAGCGACGGTGGGACGGACGCGGTGTGCGCGGGCGGGAGCGCTGCCTCCGCCACGAGCGCGGCGACGCCCGCGAGCAGCGCGAGCGAGCCCAGCCCAAGCAGCACGGCGCGCGTGCGTGAGCGGCCCGGCCTGTGCGCCACTAATCCTTGACCGTCGCCGACGAGGCGAGGACGCTGCCGGTGGAGCTCAGCGCCTGCACCTGCACGTACGGACCCGCGCCGGGCGCCTGCAGCATCGTCTGAAAGCCAGACTTGGCGACCGTGGCGGCCGGCGCGAGCGCGCTTGGCGAGGCTCCGGCGAGCACCCGCCACGAAGCGACTTCAGTCGCGCCGTTCCAGCTGACCGACACCGAGATCGTGCCCCCGGAGCCGGGCGCCGCCAGCACCGACGGCGCCCCCGGAGCCTGTCCGCTCCATGGATAGAGATAGGTACGGAAGTCCTGCACGTTCTTGCCGAGCGTGCCGTCCAGCAGCACATGCCCCGAGGAGTCGTACTCGGTGAAGTTCGGCAGCCCGCCGTAGCCCATCAACCAGTCGCCGCCAGGCAAGCTCAGCGTGTCGCCCTGACTCGAGGCGAGCAGCGTCTTCGACGGGTTCGTGAACTGCTTGACGAGCGTGGCCGTGCGCGTCTGCGGGTTCGGGTCGAGCAGCAGGCCGCGCGACTGCTTCTCCTTCGGCGGGTCCGAGCCGTTGTCGAACACGGAGATCAGCCCACTCGGCTGCCATTCGGCGTCGTGCTGCCAGTACGTGTGCGTGCCAGGCCCGAGCTTGAAGCTCGAGCGTTCGCCGCCCAGACGCCAGCGGATCGCGCCGCTGCGCACGTCCACGTCATACAGCGTCCACGTGTTGCGCGAGGACAGCAGCACGTTGCCGGGCTGGTCCGCGCCGCCGCCCTGCGTGCCTTCGAGGCCGGGCGAAATCGAGTTGATGTGCACGAAGTCCCATGGGTAGTGGTACTTGGGTGGCGCATTGTGCGATTCGGCGATCGGGATGTGCCCGAGCGCGTGCCACTCCCACATCACGAGGCCCGTCTTCACGTCGATCTCCTGGATCACCGAGTCGGTGATCACACCGTCTGAAAGCCCGCCGTAACGCGACAGGTTCATCTCGATCGGGTCGAACATGTCGATCCACGCCGTGCCTTCCGGCGTCAGCCGGAATTCGTGCAGGTCTGCGCGGTAGCCGTTGCCGGCGTGCACCGCTCCCACGCGCCGGTAGGAGGTGTCGTCGATCACGTCTTCGCCCTGTCCAAAGCCGACCTCGAGGATGCGTCCCTGCCACCAGGTCAGCACGGGTTTGCCGTCGAGCTGCTGGACCCTGAGACTGGTCGCCTGCTCGCCCGCCGGCAGCGGATGGAACCACACTAGCTGACCGTCCTGTTCGGCGATCATCGGGCCCGGCGAACCCGTTCCCTGGTAGGGGGCCAGCATCAGATCGCCGGGAGCGCCCGCCTTTGCCGGTGTCGTGATGTCCACCGTCGAGGGCGTCAGCGACGGCGCCGTGCTGTAGTGCTGGACGTCATGCGAGTCCCCGGGGTTGTTCGGGAACTCCTTCTGGCTGACCGGCGCCTCGTGCGCAATCGTGAAGCTGGTGCTCGCAACGTGCGTAGCGCCACCCGTCGTGACCTGCGCCGTGACTCGTACCAGCTCGCCGGCGACGAACGGGTGCGTCGGCAGGAAGCTCTCGCCGGTACCGGTCGAGTACGCGCGCAGGACACCGGCGTGCGCGCCACTGCGCGAGCCCGTCACGCGCACGTCCGAGACGGTCGTCGCAGACGTGCCGAGGAAGCTGATCTGGGTGCTCGGCGAGGCGTCCGGGGTTCCTGGCTCGGGCGAGACCGCGACCGGGTTGGCGACGGCGACGCCGGCGTCCGCGGTCAGCACCGCCGGGCTCGCCGAGGAGGTCGACCCGCAGCCGCACACGCCGACGAGCGCCGCCAGCGCTACGAGCAGCATCGTCGCACGGGTCATCATCGAGTCGAACCCGAGAGCTGCGAGGAAGTTCCGATCACGCTGCCGTGGGCGTCGAGCGCCTGCACCTGGAAACGCGTATAGCCACGCGGCACGGGGATCGTCGTCTCGAAGCCGGACTTGGGTGCGCTCGCCACGGCGCTCAGCCTACCCGTGCCGGCCCCCGCCAAAACTCGCCACGAAGCCAGCCGCGTCGCGCCATTCCAGCTCGCATACAAGGTCGTCGCGCCGGCACGGTCGCGGACGGCGACAGCGGGCCGTGTGAGCGGCAGGCCAACCCACTGCTCGAGCGTCGAGCGGTAGCTCAGATCGGATCCGGGGAAGTTGCCTTCCAGCAGCAGCTTGCCCGACGGGCTGTACTCGGACAGGTACGGTTCCGAGCCCCAGCCGACGAACGCGTTGCCGTTCGCCAGCGACTGTGTGTCGCCCATGTATTCCGATTCGAACGCGTCGCCGCCGGTGTATTGGTGCACGAGCGTCGCCGTGTAGGAAGCGGGATCGAGCTTGAGGATCAGCCCGCGAGACGGCCCCGTCGCGTGCACCGAGGTGCCGCCGCCGGTGAGCTGGCAGCAGTGATCGTCGAACATGCTGACCGTCGAGCCCGGTCCCAGCTGCACGTCGTGCTGCCACTGGAAGGCGGCTCCCGGGCCGAACTTGAAGCTCGAGCGCTTGCCGCCGAGCGTCCACTCGATCCTGCCCGTTGCCGCATCGACCATGTAGGCGGCCCACGTGTTGCGCATCGATACGAGGAACCCGCCGTTGCCGGCGAGCTGCACGGCGTTGACGTGGTAGGCATCCCACGGGAAGCCGTTCGTCGGCACGCTCGCGTACGACTCGTCCAGCGGGATGTGCTCGAGCGCGTCCCAGTTGCGCAGCAGCTTGCCCGTCTTCAGGTTGTACTCCTGGATCGCCGAGTCGATCAGCGCGCCGTTGTAGGCGCCGCCGTAGCTCGAGAGGTTTCGCGCGATGTTCTTGTTCGCGGTCACCCATGCGTCTTCGCCTGAGATCACCATCGCATGCAGCGTCAGCACCCAGCCGTCCGTCGCTTTCAGCGACGCGACCTTCTGATAATGCTGGTTGACGACGACGTCTTCGCCGCTTTCCGTCGCGCCGGTGTTCGTCACGACGCCCTGCCACCAGGCGAGCGCCGGCTTGCCTTCGTAGGTCTGCAGGCTGAGGTTGGAGGCGACGAGCTTTTCCGGCACTGGCTCGAACCACACCGGCTGCAGCTCGCCGTCGAGGATCAACGGCCCGCTCTGGCCAACCAATGGTGGGTAGTTGAGGTTGTAGAAGTTCGCGGTAAAGATGTAGCCTGGCGCGAGCTCGCTGGTGAGAATGTGGCCGTCCTTGCGGAGCTTGGGCGGGTGCAGCGATGGCGCGCTGACGAAGCTGTAGGCGCCCGCGGTCGTGTACTTCCCGACCGGCGCGCCATGCGAGCCCGCAAACGCAAGGTCGAGCGCGACGAAGCCGACGAGGATCGCTACGACCGCGAGCGCCAGCCGTCGCGCTGCCGGAATCAGCGCGCTGTCGGGCCGTGGCAGCGCCGTGAACGTCATCAGCGCCGCCGCCGCCGCGAGCCCGCCGCCGATCAGGTAGGCGAGACGGAAGCCGTCTGTCAGCGACTGCGGCACGCCGTGGCCCGTGCCGATCAGGTGACTGCTGCGCGAGGTGGCGAGCGTCACCAGGATCGCGAGGCCGAGGCCGCCTCCCACCTGGCGCGAGGTGTTCACGAGACCCGACGCGAGACCGGCCTGCCCCTCCTTGGCGCCCTGCGTGGCGGCGATCGTCGAGGGCACGATCGACATCGCGATGCCCGCTGCCGTAAGCAGCCCCGGGATCACGATGTAGACGATCGGGCTGCCGCTCGAGCCGACCCGCGCGAGCAGGAGCATTCCCGCAGTCAGCATCACCAGGCCACTGCCGAGCACCGGTCGCACGCCGAAGTGGCTCACGAGCTTGCCGGCACGCGAGGCGACGAGCCCGATCATCGCTGTCATCGGCAGGAAGATCAGCCCCGTGTGCAGCGGCGAGAGGCCGAGCACCTGCTGCAGGTAGAGCGAGCTCACGAACCACATCGGGAACAACGACGCGCTGAACAGCAGCACGATGTTGTTCGCGACCTGCAGCGGCTTGGTCAGCTCCTTGAACGGAATCAGCGGTTCGGTGGCCAGCCGCGCCTCGATCACGCCGAACACCGCGAGCACCGCCACGCCAGCGACGATCGGGCCGAGCGCCGCGAACGTGCCGAGACCGGACAGGCCCGCTTCCACGATCCCGTAGACCAGCACCATCTGACCGATCGTCAACGTCAGCGCGCCCGCGAGATCGAACGTCGCTCCCTCCTTCGCGCGCCGACGCTCGGAGACGACCGCGTAGGCCACGAGCGCGGCCGCGAGCCCGATCGGGGGGTTGATCAAGAGCACCCAGCGCCAACTCAGGAATTCGGTGATGATCCCGCCGAACAGCATCCCCGCGGCGCCGCCGAGGCCGTTCATCGCGGCCCACGCGCCGATTGCACGATGCAGCGGCGGACCGGGCGCGAACGACGAGGTGATGATCGCCAGCGAGCACGCCGCCATCAGCGCGCCTCCGAGACCCTGCGCCGCGCGCGCGATCACGAGCGTCACGCGATCGGGCGCGACGCCGCCGGCCAGCGACGCGAGCGCGAACACGAACAGCGCCAGCACGAACATCCGGCGCTGGCCGAAGTGGTCGGCCGCGCGACCGCCGAACATCAAGAAGCCCGCGAACGTGATCGCGTACGCGTCCACGATCCACTGCAGTTCCGGCGAGGAGAACCCCAGGCTGGACTGGATCGACGGCAGCGCGACGTTGACGATGCTCAGGTCGAGGATGACCATGAACTGAGCCACGCAGCACACGGCCAAGAGCCAGCCCGTGCGCGAGCTTTCACTGCCCGCGGACGGTGCCGCCCGGGGCGCCTGAGGGCTGACCGTCGCCTCGGCGCTCATGCCTGCGATCCGCGCGCGAGACACTTGGTAGGGTGAGCCTCCGAACCCTCGCACGTCAATGACAATTGGAGCCCGGCCGATGAGAAGAACGCCACTGACCGCCATGCTAACGCTAGTGGCGACTCTCGCCGCCACCGTCGCGGTGGCCGGATGCGGCGGCAAAAGCTCGTCCTCGACGCCGACGACGAGCAATCCGAGCTCGACCACGCCGGCGACGACGACCACGACGCACAAGCACAAATCGAAACCGGCTTACTGAGCCGCATCACGCGCTCTGGTGGCCGGGCAGCGCAGCTGCGTAGCTGACCACCTTCATCGTTGCCGAGACGCCGAGCACGTGGCGATCCGCGTCGAGCGCCTGCACCGACACACGCGCGAACTTCGCTGGCAGCGTCGTCGAGCTTTCGAAGCCGCTCACCGGGATCGTCGCCTGCGCCGTCAGCGCGCCGCTGTGCCTGCCCGCGAGCACGCGCCACGCAGCGACTTCCGTCGCGCCGTTCCAGCTCGCGTGCACGATCGTCTCTTCGCCCGTGTTGTTGAGGCTCGCGAGCACCGCCGGCGGGCTCGCCGGCCGCCCGCTCCACGGAAAGCGAAACGCGCGGTAGAACGACATGTCAAACGGCAGATTCGCGTCGAACACCAGCGCGCCGTCGTCGGCGTACTCGCTCACCGCCGGCACGCCGCCGTAGCCAACGACGGCGTCGCCGTCCGGGAGCGTCTGCATGTTGCCCTGGCTCGCCGCCAGCAGCGGTGGGTTCGCATGCGTGTAAGCGGACACGAGGCGCGCCTCGTGCGTCTTGAAGTCGAGCGCGATGCGCACGGCGCGCGACTGCTGGTGGATCGGCGGGTTCGAGCCGTCATCGAAGAACGTGACCTCGCCGTCGGCGAGGATGCGCCCGTCGTGCTGCCACGCCGTTTCCGTGCCCGGCCCCATCTTGAAGGAGCTCTTGAGACCACCGAGGCGCCACAGGATCTTGCCGGTGCCGGCTTCCAGCTGATATCCCGCCCAGGTGCTGCGCGCCGAGATGAAGAGGTCGCCGTCGGGCTCGGGGTCGATCGAGTTGATGTGAAACCAGTCCCACGGCGTAGAGTCGGTCGAGGCTTCGGTCTCTGACTCCTCGGCGGCGACGTGGTCGAGGCTGTGCCATTCCCAGCGCACGAGCCCCGTCTTCATGTCGATCTCCTGGATCGCCGTGTCGGTGATCGTGCCGTCGCGCGCGCCTTTGACCGATGACAGGTCACAGCGGATCGGGTTGAACGCGGTGATGTAGGCGACGTCGTGGCCAACGATCTCGAAGTCGTGCAGGTCGGCGTGCAAGCCGTTGCCACCGCGCACCCGCGCCACCGTCTGGTAGCGGGAGTTCATCACGAGGTCTTCGCCCTGACCGAACCCGAGCGACAGCACGCGACCCTTCCACCAGGTCAAGTCGCGCCGGCCTTCGTAGGTCTGCTCGCTCAGGTCCTCCGCCGTCTCGCCGGCGGGGAGCTTGTCGAACCACACGAGCCGGCCCTGCGGCGTGTAGATCAGCGGCCCGTACTGGCCCGGCCCGGGGCCGTTCGTCGTGAGGATGTCGCCGGCCGCCGGATCGCGATCGGGCACGCTCACCTCCAGTATCGGTGCCTGGACGCCGGGCATCGTGTCGAAGCTCTGATAGTCCGCGGGCGCCGCCGACGGGTTCGGGAACTCGCGGACATTCGCCGTCGGGTATGGCGTGTCGACGCGAAACGCGAACGACACGCGCGTGGCGCCCGTGCCCAGTGCCCGCCTACCGCCGGCGTGGATCACACCGCGCACCACGACGCGCTCGCCTGGCCGAAACGGCTTGTCGGGCACGAAGCTGCCGCCGTCGCCCTGGTGGTAGGCGTACACGCGGCCGCGATGGTAGCCGGACTCTGAGCCGACGACGGTGACTTCGTGGATGTTCGCGACGCTGGTGCCGAGGAAACTGATCTGCGTATCCGGGTTGGCGGTATCGGTCCCCGGCTCGGGCGAGACGTCGACGCTCGTGCCGGGCAGGCTCGCGCACAGCGA
>JASLHP010000118.1 GCA_030149625.1 Solirubrobacteraceae bacterium | reverse complement strand
CCAGCGCGCACGCCGACACGGATGCAGACAATAGTCTGCATCCGTGTCGGCGTGCGCGCTGGTGTCGGCGTGCGCGCTGGTGTCGGCGTGCGCGCTGGTGTCGGCGTGCGCGCTGGTGTCGGCGGCCTCGGCGCCGTAGCGAACGAGGTGCAGCTTGTCGCGCGCATCTTGCGGCTGGCGTGAGGCGACCGCGTCGAGGTTCGTCTGCGACACGTACACGACCGCGTCCGCGCGCCGCACGTAGTAGTCCTCGAGCGCTTTGGCGAGCGAGTAGTGGAGGCGTGTGGGGAAGTGCGGGTGCATGTCGGTGCATGTGGGCGAGTCGTCGAGGTTGAGGATCAACGGCAGTCTGGCGAGGCGGCTGACGGCGACGCCCGCGAGCCCGCCCGAGTAGGGCATCATGAACACGACGATCGCCCGCGGCCGCGTCTCGCGGACGAGGCGCCGCGCGGCGCGAAGCGCGGGCAGCACCCAGAAGATCGACTCATCCGGCCACACGAACAGCTCCGCCAGCCTGCTCATGCGCAGCCGCGTGAGCAGCGCCAGGAGGCCGCTCGGGCGCCGGCTCGGCACGACCTCGACACGCACGCGCCGGCTCGGCTGCGGCCCGCCGGACGCCGTCAGCACGGTAACCTCCCAGGTCGCGCTCAGCTGCTCGAGCAGCTTGCTCGCGCGGATCGCCGTCGGCGTCGTCTCCGGTGCGAACGACGGCGAGATGCACAGCAACGCCGGTCGTCCCGCCTCGTGCGCCATCTCGATCGGCTCAGCCGCGCAGTCGCTGTAGCGCGCGACGCGGGTCCAGCCCGCTCAACCACCACGGTGCAAGCGAACGCTCCTGTTCCGGCAGCATCTGCAGTGGCCTGCCCTTCGAGCAGAGGAACGCCAAGCGTCGCTGCCTGCGGTAGTCGGTCAGGCCGGTGTAGTCGGTCATGTTCAGCGCCAGCGGCATCGTCCGATAGCCGAAATCGTCCGCGAGCTCGACGATCGCATCGCGGCTTGGTATCAGCACGAGTTTGTGCTCGACGGCTTTGCGCCCGTCGGCGCTGCTGGAGAGGGCAAAGGAGCTGCCGAGCGCGCGCGAGAGCTCGGTCTCGATGACGATCGTCTCGGCACCTGTGCCTGCCATCAGCTCGAACAGCTCGACCGGCTTCGCGAGGTGGCTCATCAGCGACAGGCACAGCACCACGTCGAAGTTGCCGCTCGGCTCGCGCTCGAAGATGTCGCGTTGCTCGAAGCTGTAGCGCGACGGGTCGATGCCCTTTGCCTCGAACACGAGTCGCGCCTGCTCGATCGGCGTGCCGCGCGCGTCGATGCCGAGCACGAAGCCGGCGCCCGCTTCGATCGTCGCGAGCGACCAGAAGCCGGCGCTACAGCCCAGGTCGAGCACTTGGCGGCCCTCCAGTGAGCCGCCGTACACGCGCAGCAGCGCGTCGAAGAAGTAGCGGCGGCGCTGTTCCTGACGGTTGATCAGCCTGCCGTCGGGGACCGACGTCGTGACGCCGTCGTCGAACTCGAACCGATACTGCCATTGGGTGAAGTCGGCTATCCGCTGCTCGAGCTCCTCGGGCGTCACGCGATCTCCTCCACGGCTGGTTGCGCGTCGAGCACCAATCTAGCCACGATCGATGGGCGCGCTCGCGCCCCTCGCCGTGGGTCCCACCCGCGCCAGCACCATCCGCCACGGATGCTCGGCGAGCCGCATCAGCAGCGAGCTGCGATACGGCGGCGCCGCCTCTGCTTTCAGGGTCACGACCTCCGAGCGGATCAGCGCGTTGCCCTGGAAGGGGATGCCGGTGCTCAGCGAGGCGAGGTCCGGCAGCGCCGCCTGCGAGCCCGCGAGCTGGAGTAGCTCACGCAGGATTGCTTCGGGGTTGGCGACGAAGTCCTCGTGATGCACGAGCATGCGCCGGTCGGCGCGGTGGCGCGAGAAGACGAGCAGAGAGAGCAGATAGGTCACCCACAGGTGGGCGTTGGTTTTCACAAATCGCACGCGCCGTTCGGCGATCTCGTGGCGTTTGACGTGGCGTGTGTGTGAGGCGACGATGCCCTCGGCGCGCCGCACGAGGAACACGAGGTACAGGTCGATTCCGCTCAGCTGCTGCAGCTGCAGCGCGCGCAGCGGCAGGTGCGAGGTGTCGACTATGTGGGTCGCGTTCGCGCGCGCGGCGATCGAGCAGTAGAGCTTCTCGGTGACGGCGAGATAACGCTCGCGCAGCCGGCGCCGAGATGGCCACTTGTCGATTCGCAGCGGCGACAGTCCACGTTCGAGGAGCTCGAAGGCCCTGCCGCCGAACAGCTCCTCGGCGCCGCTCACGTCCTCGCGCACACCGCGCCAGAACAGCGTGCGCTCTCTGCCGCCGAGGATCGGCCTGCCGGAGGTCATCAGCCAGCTGCACAGCTCGCCGGCGAAGAACACGCCGTCGCAGTTGCCAAGCGCGACGCCGAGGATCGTGCTCCCGCTTTTGCCCTGTCCCATCACGTAGACGACCTTCGGCTTCGCCGATGCAGCGGCCGCGGGTGGCTGCGGTGTCGAGGGGCTGGCGGCTGCGGACATGGGCGAGGACCCTACACAATGCCACTATTGACAATAAGACTAGATCGAGTCGTCGTCGTGGGTCGACTCCCAGCTCGTGCGAGCGCTTGCGTAAGCGTCGAGCAGAGCGCTCACATGGCGCTCCTCGGAGAAGCGCTCGCGTGCCAGCTCGCGGCCGGCGGCGCCCATCGCCTGCTGTCTGGCCGGGTCCTCGAGCAGCTCGCTGAGCGCGCGGGCGAGCGCCTGCGGGTCACCGGGCTTCGCCGCGAGGCCGTTGACGCCGGGCTCGAGCCAGTCGCGCACGCCGCCGGTCGCGCTCGCGACCACCGGTCGCCCCGCCGCGAACGCCTCGACGCCGACGAGGCCGAACGGCTCGGGCCAGATCGAGGGCACCGCCACGACCGATGCTTCGGCGAGCTCTCGCGCGAGCGCCGCGCTCGCGAGCCAGCCCTTGAACCGAACCCGCTCGTGGACCCCGATCCGCCGGGCGAGCCTGCGCATCTGCTCGAGCCGCCAACCGTCTCCGCAGACGACGAACTCCGCGTCCACCTCGCGCGCGGCGCGGACGAGCACGCCGACCCCCTTCGGCAGCACGATCCGCCCGGCGAACACGACGCGGCGGCGGGTGGCGTGCCCCGACCCCACGACGGGGCTCATCGTCGTGAAGAGCGGGATCACGCGGCGGCGTACGACCTCGTTGATCGCCAGGTGTCGGTCGATCGCGCTCGAGTACGACAGCGCCAAATCGGCGCTCCTGAGGGTCGTCAGCGAGCGCCCCGCCTGCACGTAGGCGGCGGGCAGCTGGCGTGGATCGCTGGTGTGCGCGCACGCGAGCAGCCTCGGCGCGCACCCCAATCCGTGCGCGCGCTGACACTCCTGTCCGGGCCGGAAATAGTGCACGCCCGCGGTGCATGCGAGATAGCCGTGCGCGCTCAGCAGCACCGGTGCGCTCCTCCGCAGCGTCGCGACCGCGACGGGATCCTCGAATTGGTGGAGGTGCACGACGCTCGGCTTGCGCGACATCGCCTCGCCGAGCCTCGTCGCGAAGGACGCCTGCCGATCGAACAGGCGAGGACTGTGCAGCAGGCTGACACCCGCGACGGACTCGCTCGCGTCGATGCGCGCGGCCAGCACGCTCACCTCGACGCCGCCGCGCGCGAGCGCGGCGGCGCTTGCGATCACGTGAGCCGCGACGCCACCGTCCCGAGTCCATCGCGGTGTGACCAGCAGGACCGAGGTTACGCTCGCGGGCATCGAAGGCGCTCGCCAGAGCCTCGCTCGATGGTGATGCCTCGCCCGCTGCGCTCGACCATGGCTCGCAAGAGCATAGCCAGGGCGCGCGCACGCGCCGAGCGCCCGTGCGACCCGTGTCCGCGTGCACGTTGGCGACGCGCGGCGCGTGTCTGAAAGGATGAGCAGATGTCGCCGTCGAGACGAGCGCTGGCTGCCGTGTCAAGGCGCTGGGGGCGGCCGGAGCTGCTTGCCGCGTTCTACGCGGATGCCCGCGAGGCGCTGCGCGAACAGGTTGCGATGACGGCGGCCCTGGCGAGTGCGCTGCGCAGCGACGGCATGTACGTGGACGTCGGCGCCAACAAAGGTCAGGTCCTGCGCGAGGCGGTGCGCTTGGCGCCGCGGGCCAGGCACATAGCCTTCGAGCCGATTCCCGCCGTCGCCGCGGAGCTTGCACGCGCGTATCCGGTCGTGGAATGCCGGCAGATGGCCCTCGCGGCCAGCCCCGGCGTCGCGCAGTTCTGTCACTTCAAGAAGCTCGACGGCTGGAGCGGGCTGCGGCGCAGCCCGCGGGTCAGCGACGAGCGGGGCGACCCGCAATACATAACCGTCACCGTCTCGACGCTCGACGAGCAACTGACAGAGGGCACGCCGTCTGTCGTCAAGATCGATGTCGAGGGTGCCGAGCTCGACGTGATCGAGGGCGCTCGCGCGCTGCTCGGACGGGCGAAACCGCTGGTGATCTTCGAGCACGTCGCGATCGCTTCGTCGCTGTACGGCGCGGAGCCGGGGGCTGTGTGGGGACTGCTCGACGAGCTCGGCTATGAGACGTTCTCGATCACCGGCGACGGGCCGTTCACACGTCAGGCGTTCGCCGCCAACACGACCGTGGTGAATTGGCTTGCGCGGCCGCGGTCCGCTTCACGCTAGCCAGCGATGCTGATGGTGAACGGCGCGCTCGCGCTTTCCTGCAACTGACCGTCGCCGAGGACCCTGATCCTCAACACGGCCACGCCGCGCGTCGCGAAGGCGTGTTCGATCGTGTACGCGGAGCTCGAGTCCACGGTGCCGCTGCCGATCGCGTGAAAGCCGACCCCGGAGGGATACTCGCGTTCGAGGTACACGAGCTGTCCGGCTGTCGCCGGGCTCAACGTGCCCGTGAGCGTGAGCGGCTGCCCGGATTCGATGCTGCTTGGAGCCGCTTCGCTCGTCAGCGCGAAGCCGACGCCATCGAGCAGCGTCGTGGACTGGGCGCCAGCGTCGCTCACGCGATAGTAGGTGCTCTGCGGCGGCGTCACGGTGAACGCGTATTCGCCGTTCGTGCCAGTGGTGGCTTTCGTGACTTCCGCGAACGAACCCACGCCGGTCCGCGCGAGCAGCGTGACGGACTGGCTCGCCGCGCCGGCCGCGACGCCCCTGATCGTCACCGACTGCCCGTAGACGAGCGGGTCGGCTGACGCTTCGATGCTCAGCCGCGGGTTCTGCGGCTGCGGG
>JASLHP010000044.1 GCA_030149625.1 Solirubrobacteraceae bacterium | reverse complement strand
GCAGCAGCCCAAGGCACACGATCGGTGCGCTCAGCAGCGCGACAGTCGGTGCGAAGTAGACAGCTCGACGTGAGGTGGCGGGGTAGCGGCGCACGAACGAGCCCCGTCGCCGACCGATGTTCTCGGTCTGCCGCATGAGCGCGTCGAATGCGGGCCGGCGGTGGTGGTATACGAGCACTTCCGGGTCGTAGAAGGCTCGGTAGCCGGCTTCACGCAGCGCCAGGCAGAGCTTCGTGTCCTCGCCGCCGTAGAGTTTCGAGCCCCAGCCGCCGACGGCTCGAAGCGCGTCGGTGCGCACGAACAGGTTGTACGCCGGCCAGTCGTCCACGTCCCGTGGCGGTTGGCTTGGCACGAACCTGTGGCGCAAACCGCCGGAACCGAGTCGTGACTCGTAGAACGCGCCTGCCAGCCGCCGGCGAAAGGACGATTGGGGTGGTGTCACGCCGGGCCCTCCGAGGGCGTGGAGGCCGGGATCTTCGGCAAAGCGGCTGCAGGCGCGCTCCAGCCAGTCAGGCGCCGGATACGCGTCGTCGTCGATGAACGCGCAGATCGGAGCGTCGGTGCACGCAAGCGCCAGATCGCGCTTCTCGGCTGGAGACGTGTCGGTCGAGGAGCCGGTCTCGATCACCCGCGCACGGGGAGGAATGCCCGCGATCGGGCGGTCGCAGACGACGATCAACTCCGCGCGTGGATCGTCGAGGGCGAGAACCGTGTCGAGGCACTGAAGCGCCTCGGACGTCATCCGATGCAACGGGACGATGATTGCGACCTCTGGCATGGCGTCGTGCGTCGACCGCCGTCAGGATCGGTGTGAGCGTTGGCGGGTTACGGTGCTCGCGGCGCGGGCGTGAGCGATGCGTTCGCGCGTCGCTACGAGCACGTCGAGAGCGCGCTGGCGCAGCCCGACGTCTGCCGCGTGCATCCGCGCTCCGTATTCGTCGATCAGTGGCTTGGCCCGCGACGGCACCGCGATGATCTGATCGAAGAGCAGCGTGACCGTGTGCTGTGGACGTTGCAGGCGAAGCGCGTCGAAGACGTCGAGGATCGTCGGCCATTGCGCGGGGTCGTGCGGCGGCGGCGGCGAGCTCGTGAACAGTCGCGCGTCGTCGATCACGAGACAGTCATCGCGATGCGCTGGGCCGATCGCCGCAAGCTCGTCGAGCACCGGGCACTCGTTGCTCGAGCCGGCCGTTTTACCCGCGCTCCAGTGGCCGTCGAGAAAGTAGAAGGTGGGGACGAGCGGCCGCACGACTTTCGCCAGGACCTCGGCTGAATGTCCGTGGATCACCTCCACGTTGGAGATGTCACTCAACGCCGCCGCGGCGCTTTCATAAAGGGCGCGTGAGAGCTCGACCGTGACGACGCGCTCGAACAGCGGCGCAAGCGCGCGAGCGGTCCTGCCGCGGTAGGTGCCCGTCTCCACGGCTCGTCGCAGGCCCAGGCTGTCGCGCAGCGCGGTCGCGAGGGGAAGATCGATCGTGCCCATCTCGCTCTCGCGAGCACTCAGGCCGCGCGCTGCGCATAGACGCCGCGGCGCATCGCGAGCGAGTCGCGGAAACTGATGCCATGATCGACGCATTCCACCGGCGGGAGCGGAAGTCGCGGTCGCGCGCGCCCGGCATGCCATCCCGCGAGCCGTCCCCGCAGCGCCGCCAGGTCACGCGAGATCAACAGGTCACCCAGCACGACTACCGCCTCCGTGACGAGCGCGCGGGTCGCGGTGCGCCCACGCAGGAGCCCGTAGCGTCGTAGCACGTACCCGCGGCCGAAGCCCCCCTGAAGCCGCTGCCACGCCGATCGATGTCCGTTCGTCGCCGAGCCCAGGTGCACACCGACGGCGTTCGGTTCGGCCACCGACCGCCAGCCCGCCATCCGTAGCCGCAGGGCCAGGTCGAGGTCCTCCATATACGCGAAGATCGTCGCGTCCAGCCCGCCGACCTGCTCCCAGGCGAGGCGCCGGTACGCCGCCGCCGTGCCGGCGGCGCCCGCGAGCGTCGGCGCGGCATCGCGCGCGCGGCCGCTGGGCAGTCCGTGCAGGCGTGGAAACCCAGCCAGCACGGCGTCGGCCGTCAGTCCCACGCAGTCGATGCTCTCGCCCCCCGGTTGCAGCATCAGCGAGGCGACCGAGCCGACCGACGGATCGCACAGCGGTGCGACGAGCAGCTCGAGAAAGTCAGGCTGACAGTCGACGTCGTTGTTGAGCAGCACGACGACCTCGCCGCGGCCCGCGGCCACGCCGTGATTGCAGGCCTCGGCAAAGCCACGATTGTCGTCGAACCACTGCAGCTGGACCTGCGGCCATTCGCGGCGCACACGCGCTCGCGTGTCGTCGGTCGAGCCGTTGTCCACCAGGATCACATGGTGATCGACCGTCTGCGCGCTCAGGTGGCGCAGGCAGCTGCGGGTGAGCTCATACCTGTCGTAGGCCACGATCACGACGTCTATCGAGCTGGGCACGCGGTCAGGGTAAGGGCGGATCGGAGCGTCCGAGAGCCGTCGTCCGGCTTGTCAGATTCAGCCAGTAAAACCGGGCTGAGCGGGGCTTGTGATGTGTCTGACTCGATGTCCGGCGCCAGGCTGCGCGGTGTGAGGAAACCCGGCCCGGCGGAGGCGATCCGAGTGGGCCTACGATGCACACGTGTCCAGCGACGGCGTTCCGGCGTGAAGCTGCGCCTCTACCATCACACTGACGGTGCGCGCGTGGCCTATCGCGAGCTCGGCACCGGGCCGCCGCTCGCGCTCCTGCACTCGGAGCTGCTCTCGCACAAGGAGTGGGAGCCCGCCGTCGAGGGGCTCGCGGACCGCTACCGCGTGGTGCTCCCCGATCTGCCTCTGCACGGCGACTCCGAGGATCGCCCTCGTCATCCCTACACGCTCGACTGGTTCGCGGACGTGCTCTCCGGATTCGCCGCCGATGTGCTCGGGCCGCGGCCGCTGCTCGCCGGTCACGGAGCCGGGGCGGAGATCCTGCTGCACGCCGTGCTCAGCGAACGCGTTCGCCCCGCGCGGCTCGTGCTGATGCCCAACCGCCTGCACGCGCCGCCCACATACGCTCTCGCGCGCGCCGCCTGGCGGCTGACAACACGGCTCGCTGCCGTCTCGGGCTTCGATCGTCTGCTCGCCTCGGGCGCGGGCGTCGTGTTCGCGCCCGAGTGCGGCCTACGCCTCACGGCTCGCGACAATCCCGCCGCCGTGGACCTCGTGCGCCACGCTTTCGCCGACGTCCCCGGCAACTCGAGCCTTGCTCGCTCTTGGGCCAAGTGCGCCCGCAACTGGCCGCGCGGAGCGCAGGCACATCTGCTCCAGTGCTACTCACGGCTGGACATGCCCGTGCTGCTGCTGTGGGCCGACCGCGATCGCCTGCACCCACTCGCTCCGGCTGAAGAAGCGCTCGCGATGCTTCCGCACGGACAGCTGCGCGTGCTCGAGAGCGTCGGCTTCCTGATGGCCTACGACGATCCCGTCGGTCTCGCCAGGGAGCTCGCGGCCTTCTGCGGATAGGGTTCCCGGCAGGTCTCCAGGGTCTCTGGAGCACGTTCAGGGCACGTCAATACCCGTCTGACGAGGAGAAACCAGATGCCGAGCGAGCAGCAGCTGTGGGGCGGGGAGACCGCCAAGGCCGTCGAGAACTTCCCGATCTCCGGCGAGACCGTGCCCGTGTCCGTCGTTCATTGGCTCGCGCGCATCAAGGGAGCCGCCGCTGCCGTGAACGGCGAGCTTGGGCTGCTCTCGAAACGCAGCGCGACTCGCATTGAGAAAGCCGCCGCGGAGATCGCCGCAGGCAAGCACGACCGCCAGTTTCCGATCGATGTCTTCCAGACCGGCTCGGGCACGTCCACGAACATGAACGCGAACGAGGTCATCGCCAAGCTCGCCGGCGAGGGCGTGCATCCCAACGACCACGTCAACATGGGACAGTCCTCCAATGACGTGTTTCCCTCCGCCGTGCACCTCGCGGCACTGGACGTCGCCCAGCACGAGCTGCTGCCAGCGCTCGAGCAGCTCGAGCGTTCGTTCGCGAAGAAGGCCAAGAGCTTTCAGAACGTCGTCAAGGCGGGCCGCACGCACTTGATGGACGCCGTGCCCGTCACGCTCGGCCAGGAGTTCGCCGGCTACGCCGCGCAGATGGCGCTCGCGCAGGAGCGCGTGCAGTCCGCGCTGGTTCACGTCGGGCAGATCCCGCTTGGCGGCACCGCCACCGGCACCGGCCTGAACACGCACGCACGCTTCGCCGAGAAGGTGCGCGCGCGCCTGAAGAAGGACTCGGGCCTCAAGCAGATCGCGGCGCCGCTCGACCCGTTCGAGGCGCAGGCCAACCGCGACGCGCTCGTCGAGCTCTCCGGCGCGCTGAAGGTCGTCGCGGTCTCGCTCACGAAGATCGCGAACGACCTCGCGCTGATGGGCTCCGGCCCGCGCACCGGGATCGCCGAGATCTACCTGCCTGAGCTGCAAAAGGGCTCCTCGATCATGCCCGGCAAGGTCAACCCCGTGATGCCCGAGGTCGTGCTGCAGGTCTCAGCGCAGGTGATCGGCAACGACACCGCGATCACGCTCGGTGGCATGCAGGGACAGTTCGAGCTCAACGTCCGCATCCCGCTGATCGCGCGCAACCTGTTGCAGTCGCTGCGCTTGCTGTCCTCCGCCATGCGCGCGTTCGCCGAGAAGTGCATCGACGGCATCGAGGTAAACAAAGCGGGCGTCGCCGCCTCGGCGGGTGGCACGCTCGCGGTCGCCACGGCGCTGAACGGCGCGATCGGCTACGACAAGGGCGCGGCGATCGTCAAGAAGGCGACCGACTCGGGACGGCCGCTGCGCGAGGTCGCGCTCGAGGAAGGCGTCGACGCGAAGCTGTATGACGCGACGATCGATCTGCGTAAGATCGCGCGCGGCAACCGCTGAGCTCACGCGACGTCGTCGCGCGCCGGTCTCGCTGCGGACGCGCGGTCCGCATCTCGGTTAGAGACACGACGTGCCCGCGGTTTTAGGCTGGCAGGGCTTCGCCGCTCGGACTCTCGACCGCCAGGGTGGCGCCTGTTAGCTTGCCGAACGGCATGCCGTTAGTCAGGACGTCAAGAAGGTTCCTGTCCGCGGGAGCGTCGTGCGTTCGCGGTCGGGCACGATGAAGGCGGTGATCCTCGCGGGTGGCCAGGGCTCGCGGCTCAGTGAGGAGACGACCATGCGCCCAAAGCCGATGGTTGAGATCGGCGGCAAGCCGATCCTGTGGCACATCATGAAGATCTATGCCGCCCACGGCGTCGACGAGTTCGTGGTCTGCCTCGGCTACAAGGGCTACATGATCAAGGAGTTCTTCGCCAACTATCACCTGCACACGTGCGATCTCTCCTTCGACCTGGCTCGCGGCGGGGTCGAGGTCCACCGCTCGGGCGCGGAGCCGTGGAAAGTGACGCTCGTGGACACCGGCGAGGACACGATGACCGGTGGACGTCTGAAGCGTGTGTTGCCGTACGTGGGCGATGAGGATTTCTGTTTCACCTACGGCGACGGTCTGAGTGACGTCGACATCTCCGCGCTGATCGCCTACCACCGCGAGCAGGGAGCCTTCGCGACGGTCACCGCGGTGCAGCCTCCCGGGCGCTTCGGCGCCGTCGAGCTCAACGGCACACGCGTGCTGCGCTTCGAGGAGAAGCCGCGCGGCGACGGCACATGGCTGAACGGTGGCTTCTTCGTGCTCTCTCCCAAGGTCGGTCGTTATCTCGAGGGCGACCAGACCACCTGGGAGCAGGGACCCCTGCGCGAGCTCACCAGCCAAGGGCAGCTAGCGTCATTCCGCCACGAGGGATTCTGGCAGGCGATGGACACGCTGCGCGATCGCAACCAGCTCGAGCAGCTGTGGG
>JASLHP010000335.1 GCA_030149625.1 Solirubrobacteraceae bacterium | reverse complement strand
GACGCTCCCACAGCTCCTCGATCCTGTCCTCGAGCAGGCGCAGGCCGCCGAAGTCCGCGATCGTGGCGACGCTCGCCATGCTCAGCTCACCGGCGCCGCGGCGCGCTCGACGGGGGTCTCGAGCACGTCGGGCTCGAAGCGCAGCGTCGCGAGGTAGTCGCGCCTGACCTCCTCGGCGCGACGGATCAGCTCGACGCTGCCGTCGCCGCGCAGCAGCAGCTCCTGCGGGCGCAGGCGGCCGTTGTAGTTGAAGCCCATCGCGAGGCTGTGCGCGCCCGTGTCGTGGATCAGCAGCAGATCGCCTTCGCGCAGCTCTGGCAGCGCGCGCTGGATCGCGAACTTGTCGTTGTTCTCGCACAGCGAGCCGACGACGTCGATGCGCTGCAGCGGGCGCTCGCCGCGATCGCCGTGCAGCGTCACGTGATGGTAGGCCTGCTCGTACATCGCCGGGCGCAGCAGCGCGGCGATGCCGGCGTCGACGCCCGCGTACTCGCGCCACTTGCTCATGCGGTTGATCACGCGCGTGACGAGCGCGCCGTGCGGGCCAGTGACGAAGCGCCCCGACTCGAGGAACAGCTTGGGCCGGCGGCCGGTGCGCTGGGCGTGCGCGTCGAGCAGCTCACCGGCGCCGCGGCCGAGCGCCTCGACGTCGAGCGCGGGGTCGTCCGGGCGATAGGGAATCCCGAGGCCGCCGCCCGCGTTGACGAACTCCAGCGCGATCCCGAGCGTCGCGCGCAGGCGCTGCTCGAGCTCGAGCAGCATCGCGACCGTCGCCAGCAGCGGCCGCACGTCGAGCACGTTCGAGGCGATCATCGCGTGCAGACCAAAGCGCTCTGAGCCGCGCTCGCGCGCGAGCGCGTAGGCCGCGGCGAGCTGGTCGCGGCGCAGCCCGAACTTCGCCTCCACGGGCTTGCCGATCAGGCTGTCGCCGACGCGCTCGGGGCCCGGGTTGAAGCGAAACGAGACGAGCGCGGGCGCGGCCGGGAGCTTGGCGATCAGCGAGACGTCGTCGACGTTGACGATCGCCTCGAGCGCGAGCGCCGCGGCGAACTCCTCGCGGGTCGTGTTGTTGGAGGTGAAGAACACCTCCTCGCCGCGCGCGCCGCAGTCCTCGGCGAGCGCGAGCTCGGCGATCGAGCTGCACTCCATGCCGAGGCCGTGCTCGCGCAGCATGCGCAGGATCGCGAGGTTGGGCAGCGCCTTGACCGCGTAGAACTCGTGGAAGGGCTGGCCCGCGAACGCCGCCGCGAGGCGCTCGGCGCTCCGCAGGATGCCGGCTTCGTCATAGATGTGAAACGGCGTGCCGAAGTGCTCGGCGATCGCCGGCAGCTCCGCTTCCAGGCGCTGCTCGAATTGGGGGCTCATCGGCATCGTCGCACCGCCGTGGCCGCGCTACTCGGTGCGGTGCGCGGTGATGATCGCGCGCGTTCGCAGCCCCGACAGCGGGCGCCTGTAGGTGATCGTGGCGGTCGACACGCGCTTGAAGCCGGCGCGCTTGAGCTCGCCCGCGATCCACTGCTCGGAGAGCCAGTAGAAGCCGGGCACGTTCGCGGACTGCTGCACGGGCGCGTCGGTTTTGGGGGCGTCGTTCGAGATCACGATCGTGCCGCCGGTCTTCATCCACGTGCGCAGTAAGCACAGCGCGACGTGCGCGCCGTCGTGGCCGTCGTGCAGGTGCCCGAGCAGGCCGTCGGCGTAGACCACGTCCCAGTAGTCGCGCTCGGCCTCCCACGCGTACAGGTTGCGCAGGATCGCCGGCACGCCGGCCTGGCGCGCGAGCTGCACGGCCTCCGCGAGCGCGTCGACCGCGAGCACGGGATAGCCTTCGCGGCAGAGCACGCGCTCGACGAACGCGTTGCCCGCGCCAAGGCTCAGCAGCAGGTTCTTGCGGTCGCGGTCGAGCGCGTTGCGCAGGTGCTCGAGGATCCACCAGCGGTAGGTCGCCGAGCAGATCGACGGCGTCGTCGAGTCGCCGCGGGGCGTGCCGTGCTCCCATTCGTGGAAGATGCTGCGCTCCTCGCGCCCCGTCAGGTAGAAGGAGCGCAGGTCGTTCTCGAGCGCGTTGGGGTCGGCCATCGAGGTCTCGCGCCCGGCGCCGAGCTCCGCTGGCGCACTCATCCGTCCAGCTCCGCGGGACGCGCGAGCCCGAGGCCCTCGAGGCCGTCCGAGAGCAGCGAGCGCATGATCCGCCCGTCGGCGGCGTCGTGCTCGCCGGCGAGATACCAGCTGCCGTAGTCCAGGAGCAGGCGCACGAGGCCGAACACCTCGAGGTTCGCGACGGTGTCCTCGAGCCGCGGGCGCAGCCGCGACTGCGCGACGAGCGAGCGGTGGCGCTCTTCCTCGGGCACGGGCAGCGGGCCGCTGTCGTTGGCCGGGTCCCAGGCCTTCATCCACGCCCGCGCGAGCGTCCAGCCGGGGTTCCGCGAGCTGTCGAGCACGCGCTCGGGCGTGACCTGAAGCGGCTCGTACGGCGGGTGCGCGAGGCACATCCCCATCAGCACCATCGAGGCGAGGTCCTGCGCCGCGCACGAGGGACGCTCCTCGATCGCGAGCGCGGACAGCTCGTGGCTCGCGATCAGCATGTCCAGCAGCTCGTCGATCAGCAGCGTGCTCTCGCCGCCGGGGCCGTCGTCGCGGTCGGTCACGACCTCGGCGTGCAGCACCGCCGTCGGGTAGACCCTAGTGCCGGGCGCGAGGCCCCGCAGGATCGCCTCGAGGTTGTCGCGGCGTTCCTCGCTCGTCAGCCGCACGAGCGTGACGTCTGTCATCTCCGTCATCAGCGAGCGCCAGATCGTCAGCGCGCGCAGGTCGCGCGTGGGCAGCCCGTCGGCGTCGATCAGCGGCAGGCGCAGGCGCTCGGCGCCGCCGGTCTCGAACTCCAGCGGTCCCCGCGGCGAGCCGCCGATCACGCCCTGCGCGAGCGCGAGGCGCACGAGCGGCTCGATCCGCGGGCTGTACTGCGAGTCGAAGATCGTGCGCTCGAAGCGCACGCCGAGCCGCGCGAGCGTCTCGTTCTGGCCGCTGACGGCCCAGTCGCGCACCGTCCGCCAGAGCTCGCGGATCTCGCGATCGCCGCCGGCCAGACGCGCGAGCTGCGCGTCCGCGAGCCGCTCGTCGCGGTCGGGATCGCGCGTGTAGAGCAGGTGCAGGCGCCCGACGAAGTGATCGCTCTTCTCACCCGCCGCGGCCGGGTCTAAGTCCTCGGCGTAGCGGATGTAGCCGGCGATCGCCTCGCCCATCGCGCGACCGGCGTCGGCGATCTGGGTCTGGCGCG
>JASLHP010000423.1 GCA_030149625.1 Solirubrobacteraceae bacterium | reverse complement strand
CGAGCAGCGCGGCGATCTGCGCGATCCCGCGATCCCTCGCATCTAGGGCGCGAGCGCCGCCGGCCATCGACTCGCCCATCAGGAATCGCGCCCGCGCGCCGTTTTCGCCCGCATACTCCACGAGCGTCGTCGCCGCGGCCGCCATCGCCTCATGCGGCGCGGCCGCCTCGAGCGCGTGTGCGACCGCCGCGTGCAGCTCCTGCTGCACGTCCTCGATAGCCGCGGAGAAGCAGTCGTCGCGGTCGGCGAAGTAGTCGTAGAACGTGGGCCGCGACACGCCGGCCTCGCCGATCACCGCAGACACGTTCGCCCCCGCGTAGCCGCGGCGGTTGGTGACCTCGACCGTCCCTCGGAGCAGCCGCTCCCGCTGCGTGCTCTTGCGTCGCTGTTGCGCCATCGTCTCGGTCGGGCGCGCCGCCACCGGGCATCCCCGCGTGCCGAACCGTACCCGAGTTGACATCTCGCCGGTCTGGCTGGCGCTCGTGTCCATGCTCCACACCCCCATGTGGCTTCCCCTCGAGCCGCGCCAAGATCGCCCCTAAAATCATCTATAAAGACGTTTATTAAGAGTCGTAGCTAGGCTTGTGATACAGCGACTATAGCGTTTGTAGTCCCGAAAATCACTAGTTTCTAGGCTAATTATCCAGCGATCATGTTGACAACCCATCATAGGTTCAGCTACCGTCGCATCGATGTTTATGAAAAGCCAGACGAGCTGGCAGTGGAACTGGCGGTGACATCCGCGCACAGGCGCCCTGGTTCCGACTCGCGTCGGACCGGTGCTCGCCGCGACAACTTGAAGATCGTCGAGCTCCAGCGCTCGCGCATGATCGCCGCCGCGCTCGGCATCGTCGAGGCGGATGGCTACTCCGGCCTCACGGTCGAGGCGGTGGTCAAGCGTGCCAGGGTCTCCCGCAAGACCTTCTACGACGCGTTCCTCGACTCCGAAGGCTGCCTGCTCGCCGCGTTCGAGCAGGCACTCGAGCAAGCTGGCGAGCTGGCCAGGATCGCATATGCCGGCGAGTCGGATTGGCGCAGCGGCACGCGTGCCGCTGTCTCCAGCCTGCTCGACCTGATGGATCGAGAGCGCGGGCTGGCGAAGCTGTGCTTCGTGGCGGTGCTCGCCGCCGGGCCGCGCGTCGCCGACAGGCGCACGCGGGCGCTGCAAGATCTGGCGCAGGCGATCGACCGGGGCCGCGCGGTCGCTGACGCGCGCCACGATCCGCAGCCGTTGACCGCCCAGGCGATCGCGGGCGGCGTCGTCACCGTGCTGCACACGCACGTGCTCAGAAAGGACACGGCGCCGCTGACCGACCTGCTCGGGCCGCTGATGAGCATGATCGTGCTGCCCTACCTCGGACGGGCGGTCGCACACGAGGAGTTCAACACTCCGGCGCTTCGTGCCGGCCGCGAGCCAGCGGTGGCGCGCGCGAGTGGCTTCGACCCGCTCGCGAAGCTCGACATGCGCCTCACCTATCGCACGATCCGTGTGCTCGCCGCGATCGCCGAAGCCCCGGGCGCGAGCAATCGAGACGTTGCCGAGGCGGCTGGCGTCATCGACCAGGGTCAGATCTCCAAGCTCCTCAGGCGTCTGGCGGGTCTCGGGCTGATCGAGAACGTCCAGCCTCGCCGGGTCGACCACGGCGCCAACGCCTGGAGTCTGACCACCTATGGCGCGCAGGTCCAGCGCGCGACGCGGGGATGTCGATGAGCGGCGCGAGCTCGAGCGTCGTCCAGGACGCCCGTAGGCCAAATCGTGAATGGCGCCGGGGCGCGACGGCGCGTTCGCGTCAGGCTGCCTCGCAGATCACGGAGTTCCAGCGCTCACGCGTCCTGGGAGCGGCAATCGCGGTGGCATCCGAGCATGGCTATGCGGGAATGACCGCAACGGCCGTAGTCGCGCACGCGGGAGTGTCGCGCAAGACTTTCTACGACCTGTTCGAGAACCGCGAGGACTGCTTCGCGGCCGTGATCGAGGAGGTCCTGGACGAGATCGCCGCTGTCGTGGTGCCGGCGTATGAGCAGAAGGGCACGTGGTCAGAGCAGCTCAGGGCCGCGCTCGGCGCGCTGCTGGAGCTCTTGCAGCGCGAACCGAAGGCCGGCGCGCTCGCGCTCTCCTACCTGATCGGACACGGGTCGAGCGAGTCCGCTCTGCGCACGCGTGTGCTCGAACGCCTACGCCACGCGGTCGACGCCGGGCGCGAGGGGCCAAGAGCAAGGCAGGTGATCTCGCCGTTGACGGCAGAGGTTGTCGTAGCCGGCACGCTGACGATCATCCATGCGCGGTTGCAGGCAGACCCGCAGCATCTGAGCACGCTCTTGAATCCGCTGATGTGGACGATCGTGCTGCCCTACCGCGGTCCAGGAGATGCCGACAGGCAATTGCGCAGACCAGAGCTGGGCCACGCCGCGAGGCCGTCGGCGCCCGCACGCGCCGCGGCACTCAAACTGGACATGCGCCTCACCTACCGCACCGCGAGCACGATCCGGGCGATCGGCGCCGAGCCCGGTGCCAGCAACGTCGAGGTCAGCGCCCGCGTAGGGATCGCCGACCAAGGCCAGATCTCGAAGCTGCTCAATCGCCTGGCGCGCCTCGGGTTGATCGAGAACGCCGGCGCGGGACAGGCGCACGGTGCGGCCAACGCCTGGCATCTGACGGACAGCGGCAGGGAGCTCGAGGCAAGGCTCGGGCATGAGTCTCTCGCCGGGCGACCCCGAGACCGGCGCCGGCGTGTCTGAGCGCCCGCCACTCGGCGCGGTGGCGCCAGCGCGCGGGTCGGTCACGATCGAGCTCTCTCAGGCACAGGTCGATCAGGTGCTCCACCGCGCGTCGGTCGCGAGCAGCATCTCGCTGCTGATGCTGTCGGGCCTGTCGGATCTGCGAGACGCGCTGGCGCTCGCTCCGGAGTATCTGGAGGACACCCGCATGTCGCGGTCGCTGCTGGTTGGCCTGTTGCTGCTCTCGGCAATGCCGGCCGACGGTAGCCGCATGAGTCTCACCGAGGTCGCGCGGACTCTCGGCTTGACGATCAGCACCGCCCATCGCTACGTGTATACGCTCGTCACGATCGGACTGCTCGAGCGGGACCCGAGCACGCGCAAGTACAGGCTGGCGTATGTCGCCTGAGAGCAATTCATCCGCGGGCGCGCCCGATTCTCCCGAGCCGGACGTGCCCCTACCCACGACAGCCGGCCCTCCCGCCGAGGAGGCGGACGCAGCCCCGGATCGGCAACCGCCTGACGAAAAGCGCACGCCACTCGATGGGCTGGCCGCTCGTTGGTGGCTCGCCGGCGATCCTCACGCGGCACGCTCGACCCGGCACCTGCCGATCGGGATCCGCACGAGGGGAATCGCGTCGTGGCCCTTCCGGGCGCCGCGGCGCCCGGGCGTGACGCCGGCATGTCCGGCGGTGCGCCGCGGCTGCTAGCGCTCCGTCACAAAATCGTTATGCACGGGGCTTGATTCGTTATGCCGCCGTGATGCGCTGTCGCCAATAGTGGCGGCATGGACATCTTGGCGATAGTGCTCGGGATCGCGGTTTTCACGATCCTGCTCGCGATGATCGAGGGGATCGATCGGGTATGAGCGCCTCGCTTCCGCTCGGCTTCTTCGTCGCGCACATGAGCGGCGCGGACTTCTTCGGACTGGTCGTGTCGGTGCTCGTGATCGCCTACCTCTTCTACGCGCTGATCCGCGGAGAGAAGCTCTGAGGTGACCGTGGGCGCCGCGCGGATCCTTTGTCCTCGGTCGCTCGCGCGCATCGCACGCCACGCGGGGTGGGCGGGCCCCGGTTTCGGACCGCTTGACCCACGATCGCCTCGGGCGTTGCGATGACCTTCGCCGGCTGGCTCACAATCATTCTGTTCGTGGTCGTTCTGAGCGCGCTCAGCCTGCCCATCGGCAGTTACATGGCGAAGGTGTACACGGGCGAGCGGGTCTTCCTGTCACACATATTCGCCGTACCCGAGCGCTTCCTCTACACGATCCTCAGGGTCGACCACGAGCGCGGGCAGGACTGGAAGGCTTACGCAAAGAGCCTGATCATCTTCTCGCTCGTCGGCTGGCTCGCCCTGTATGCGATCCTGCGCACGCAGGACGCTCCGTGGGTGCCGCACGCGCTCAACCCGCTCGGTTACCACTCGGCGCCGTGGAACGTCAGCTTCAACGTCGCCTCGTCGTTCATGACGAACACGAACTGGCAGTACTACAGCGGTGAGGCGACGATGAGCTACCTCACCCAGATGATTGGGCTGACGGTCCAGAACTGGCTGTCCGCCGGTGTGGGCATCGTCGTCGCGGTCGCTCTCGTGCGCGGCATCATCGGTCGCAGCGGCAAGAGCATCGGCAACTTCTGGCAGGACATCGTGCGCACGATCCTGTACGTGCTCGCGCCTCTGTCGGTGCTCGTCGCGATCGTGCTCGCATCGCAGGGCGTGATCGCCAACTTCTCCAACTACCTGGTCGTCCACACGATCACCGGCCTGAACCAGACGATCGCGATGGGGCCGGTCGCCTCCCAGCACGCGATCATGCTGCTGGGTACCAACGGTGGTGGCTTCTTCAACACGAACTCGGCGCACCCGTTCGAAAACCCGAGCCAGTTCACCAATTTCTTCGAGATGCTGTGTGTGCTCGTGATCCCGGCGGCGCTCGTGTTCATGTATGGGCGCATGACCGGCAACCGCCGTCAGGGCTACGCGATCTACGGGGCGATGATGGTGATGTTCCTCGGTGCGGTGATCGTCGCCTACGTCGCCGAGGCGCACGGCTCGCCGGCGCAGCATGCGGCCGGCCTCAACACGCACGTAGTCGCGGGCTCCACCGGTGGCAACATGGAAGGCAAGGAGCAGCGCTTCGGGATCGCCGGCTCGGCGCTGTTCGACGTCGTCACGACCGTTACCTCGTGCGGCGCCGTCAACAGCGCGCTCGAGTCGTTCACCGGCATCGGCGGCGCGGTTCCATTCGCCAACCTGTCAGCCAGCGAGGTGATCTTCGGCGGCGTCGGCACGGGCCTCTACTCGATCCTGCTGTACGTGCTGCTGGCCGTGTTCATCGGCGGCCTGATGGTGGGGCGTACGCCCGAGTGGCTCGGCAAGAAGCTCGAGGCGCGGGAGATCAAGCTCGCCGGCCTCGGCATCCTGATCACGCCGCTTGCCGCGCTGTTCTGCACGGCGCTGGCGACGGCGAGCAGCACTGGGCGCAAGTCGATCGCGGAAGTCGCGCTCTCGAAGGCCGGCACCAACACGCCGCAGGGCTTCTCCGAGACCTTCTACGCCTACCTCTCCCAGGCCAACAACAACGGCTCCGCGTTCGCCGGCTACACGGGCTTCATCCAGCCGGACGCCGGCAGCGTGGGCTCGCACGGGCTCACGTTCGCCGACCTGCTCGGGGGCTGCGACATGATGTTCGCGCGCTACGCGCCGATCCTGTTCGCGCTCGCCGTCGCGGGCGCGCTCGCGGGCAAGCGCGTGACACCGGCCGGGCTCGGCACGATGCGCACCGACAACCCCACGTTCGTGGTGCTGCTGATCGGCGTGATCATCCTCGTCGGCGCGCTCACGTTCTTTCCCGCCCTGCTGCTCGGACCGATCGTCCAGGGCCTGACCGGACACCTCTACTGAGATGAAGCGCGACATCGTCACCTCCGTCATCGGCGTCATCGTCTTCACGGTGCTGCTCGGGCTCGTCTACCCGCTGGCGATCACCGGCATCAGCCAGGTGGCGTTCCCCGGCGACGCCAACGGGCAGCAGATTCACCTCGACGGCAAGCTCGTCGGCTCGAAGATCATCGGCCAGAGCTTCGCGACCCCGGTGCTCGAAAAGGACGGCAAGCCCAAGGAAGTGAAAGACGTGGTGGTGACAGAAGCCGACCCACGCTACTTCCAGACGCGGCCGTCGGCGACCGAAGGCGGGGCCGACAACGCCGCCGCGAGCACGTTCTCCAACCGCGGCCCGAACAGCGTCAAGACCAAGGAAGCCGACGAAGAAAACATCGAGGCGTATCTGGAGCTGAACAAGGACGCGGCCACGAAGACTGCATACGACCCTGACCTCACCGTTTCGAAGATCCCCGTCGACGCGGTCAACACCTCGGCCTCGGGTCTCGACCCGGAAATTTCACCCGCGAACGCCTGGATCCAGGCCTACCGCGTGGCGGCCGTCCGCCACCTGTCACGGTCGACGGTCGACGGGCTGATCGCGAAGTACACATCTCCCCGCGGGCTCGGCTTCTCCGGCGAGGAAGGCGTGAACGTCCTCGAGCTGAACCTCGCCATCGACCGTCTCGAAAAAGGAACTGACTGATGTCTGCGCAGGGGATGGGTGGGACCATGAACAAAAACGAGCGACAGGCGATCTCGCTGTTCCAGGGCGAGATCGTCAGCCGCGCGCTGATCGACAGCTTCAAGAAGCTCGACCCGCGCGTGCAGATCCGCAACCCGGTGATGTTCGTCGTGGAGATCGGCTCGGTCATCACGACCGTCACGTGGCTGATCCAGGTGTTCGGCGGCAAGCCCCTCGGCGGTGGCCACGAGCCCGCTTGGTACACGCTGACGATCTCGATCTGGCTATGGCTGACCGTCGTGTTCGCGAACATGGCCGAGGCGTTCGCCGAGGGTCGCGGCCGCGCGCAGGCAGACGCGCTGCGCGCGATGCGCAAGGAGACGGTCGCGAAGCTGCGCGACGGCTCCGCCAAGGCCGCCTCCGAGCTCACGCGCGGCGACGTCGTGGTCGTGCCCGCGGGCGAGTTGATCCCCGGCGACGGCACCGTGATCGAGGGCATCGCCACGGTTGACGAGTCGGCGATCACGGGCGAGTCCGCGCCGGTGATTCGCGAGTCTGGCGGTGACCGCAGCGCGGTCACCGGCGGCACGCGCGTGACTTCGGATCAGATCGTCGTCGAAATCACCCAGGAGCCAGGACAGTCGTTCCTCGATCGCATGATCGCGCTCGTCGAGGGCGCATCGCGGCGCAAGACGCCAAATGAGATCGCGCTGAACATCCTGCTCGCGGCGCTCACGCTGATCTTCGTGATCGTCGTGGCGACGCTGCGCCCGTTTGGGCTGTTCGCGGGCACGTCGATCTCCGAGACGACGCTGATCGCGCTGCTCGTGGCGCTGATCCCGACGACGATCGGTGCGCTGCTCTCGGCGATCGGCATCGCCGGCATGGACCGCCTCGTGCGCCGCAACGTGCTCGCGCTCTCCGGCCGTGCGGTCGAGGCCTCGGGCGACGTCGACGTGCTGCTGCTCGACAAGACCGGCACGATCACGATCGGCAATCGGCTCGCATCCGAGTTCGTGCCGATGCCCGGGGTGGCCGAGTCCGAGCTGGCAGAGGTCGCGCAGCTCGCCTCGCTCGCAGACGAGACGCCGGAGGGACGCTCGATCGTCGTGCTGGCGAAGACATACGGCATCCGCGAGCACGACATGGCGACGCTGCAGGCCGAGTTCGTGCCGTTCACCGCACAGACGCGCATGAGCGGCATCGACATGGACGCTCAGCAGTTGCGCAAGGGCGCCGGCGACGCGATCATCGACTTCGTCAAGCGCGAAGGCGGCTCGCCGCCGCCCGAGCTGCAGCGGGCGCTCGACCGCATCGCGCGCGAGGGCGGCACGCCATTGGCGGTCTGCCGTGACAGCCAGGTCCTCGGCGTCGTCTACCTCAAGGACACTGTCAAGGAGGGCATGAAGGTGCGCTTCGAGCAGCTGCGCGCGATGGGCATCAGGACCGTGATGGTGACCGGCGACAACCGCCTCACGGCGGCGAAGATCGCCGAGGAGTCCGGCGTCGACGACTTCCTCGCCGAAGCCACGCCCGAGCGCAAGCTCGCGCTGATTCGCGAGGAGCAGTCGGAGGGGCGTCTCGTGGCGATGACCGGCGACGGCACCAACGACGCGCCCGCGCTCGCCCAGGCCGACGTGGGCGTGGCGATGAACACCGGTACCCAGGCGGCGCGCGAGGCGGGCAACATGGTCGACCTCGACTCCAACCCGACGAAGCTGATCGAGATCGTCGAGGTGGGCAAGCAGCTGCTGATCACGCGCGGCGCGCTGACGACGTTCTCGATCGCCAACGACGTCGCCAAGTACTTCGCGATCCTGCCCGCTGTGTTCGTCGCCACCTACGCCGCTGGCCGGGTGGGGCGGGCGGGATCCAATACGGAGGGGCCGCTGCACGTGCTCAACATCATGGATCTCGGCACGCCCCAGAGCGCGATCGTCTCGGCGATCATCTTCAACGCGATCGTGATCCCGCTGCTGATCCCGCTGTCGCTCAAGGGCGTGGCCTACCGCCCGATCGGCGCGAGCGCGCTGCTACGGCGCAACCTCCTGATCTACGGGCTCGGCGGCATCATCGCGCCGTTCGTCGGCATCAAGCTGATCGACCTGATCGTGCACAACCTGCTCGGCGCGTGAGAGCGCAGAGCAGGTTGTGCGGCTGACGCTCAGCCGCCGGCCTGGCGGCGTGCGATCCAGTTGGTGCCGGCGGTGTCGCTGGCGCCGTGAAGGAGGATCGAGGCGAAAACCGCGAGCGCGGCGATGTCGAAGATCCGCTGGCCCGATTGCACCTGGCGCGAGAGCACGAGCAGCGAGAACGCCATCGTGGCGACGCCCTTGGGGCCGAACCACGCCATGAAAGCCTTGCTCGCGGTATCCACCTGCGTGCCGGCCAGCGCGAGCCAGATGGCAAGCGGGCGAGCGAGCAGGAGCGTGCCGGCGACGACGGCCACCGCCGCCCAGCCGTCGGCGAACAGCCCGTCGACCGTCAGCAGCGACCCGAATACGGTGAAGATGCCGAGCTTGACGACCTCCACCACCTCGCCGGAGCGCTCGGCGAACTCGCGCCGCAGATCGGGGCGACGGTTGCCGACGACGATCGCCGCGACGAACACCGCGATGAAGCCGTTGCCGTGGGGCGGGAGCACGGTCACTCCGTAAGTGGCGAAGGCGAGGCCAAGCCCAAATAGCGCCCGCTGGTGAGCGGGGATCGGCTGCTCGGAGCGCCGAGCACGATCGGCTCCGGGCATCAGCAGCGAGCCGGCGAGCCCGCAGACCAGGCCGAAGGCGAAACCCAGCCCCACGTCCTGCAGCACGAAATGCCACCACACGAAGTGCTCGTTGCCGGTTTCCAGCGACGCGGCGAATGCGAGCACCGCCGGCAGCGCGAGGCCGTCGTTGAGGCCGGACTCCAGGTTGAGCGAGTGGCGGATCACGCGCGGCACGCGAGGGTCGGTGACGACACCCGAGGACAACACGGGATCTGTGGGCGACAGCAGCGCGCCCAGCAGGAACGACTCGGGCCAGCCGAGCCCGACCAGCGTGCGCGCGAGCAGCGCGACGATGATCGCTGTGATCGGCATCCCGATCGCAAGCTTGCGCAACGGCAGCTGCCAGTGGCTCTGCAGGAGCTCGCCCTCGACCTCGAGCCCGTCGCGGAACAGGATCGCGATCAGCGCGACGGTCGCGAGGTCGGTGACGAAGCCCGAGCTGGCCCTGAAGTGCAGCACGCCGGTGGCGCCGTCGCCGAGCACGAAGCCGGCGAGCACGAATACCGCGGCGAGCGACAACATGCTGCGGCGCGCCAGCCCCGAGAGCAGCGAGCCCACAATGAGCAGCCCGCCGAGCACGGCCGCTCCCGTCTCGAACGAGGTCACTGCGGTAGCGTCCCATATGCCTGAGATGACCGGCGAGAGAGGACACCTGAAGGTCTTCATCGGCATGGCGCCAGGCGTCGGCAAGACCTACCGCATGCTGCAGGAGGGCGCGGCTGAGGCCGAGTCCGGGCGCGACGTGGTCGTCGGCTATCTGGAGACGCACGGGCGCGCCGAGACGCTGGCGCAGGCCGACGGCCTCGAGCTGATCCCCCGGCGCCATCTGGAGTATCGCGGCACGCCGCTCGAGGAGATGGACCTGCCGGGGGTGCTCGCGCGCGCGCCAGAGCTGTGCCTGATCGACGAGCTTGCGCACACCAACGCGCCGGGCGTCGAGCACGAGAAGCGCTTCGAGGACGTGCGTGACGTGCTCGACGCCGGCATCGACGTGTTCTCGACCGTCAACGTGCAGCATCTGGAGAGCCTCGGCGATCAGGTGACGCAGCTGACCGGCGCGCGCGTGCGCGAGACGATCCCCGACGCCGTGCTGTCGGGCGCCGATGAGGTGGTGCTGATCGACGTCACGCCCGAGACGCTGATCGCGCGGCTGCGCGCCGGCAAGGTCTATCGACCCGAGCGCGTGCACGCCGCGTTGAGCAACTTCTTCAAGATCGAGAACCTCGCCGCGCTGCGCGAGACGGCGCTGCGCCAGGTCGCCGAGGACGTGGAGGTCAAGCGTCTCGTGCGTGAGCCCGGCGCGCCGCTGCGCCGCGACCGGGAAGGGGTGGCGGCGCCGGCGCAGGACGGACCGATGCCGATCGCCGAGCGTCTGCTCGCGCTCGTGACGCTCGCGTCCCACTCGGAGCGGATCGTGCGTCGCGCGTGGCGCTCCTCGCAACGCCTGGACGCGGAGCTGGACGTGCTCGTCGTGCGGCCGCCCGGCCGCCCGCCGAGCCCCGATGACCGCAAGCGCCTAGAGGAGCTGAGGCGCTTGACGGCGATGCTCGGCGCGCGCCTGCGGGTACAGGAAGGCGAGGATGTGGCGGCGGAGGCGATCGCGTTCGCGCGCTCGATCGGCGCTACGTACGTGTTGATGGGCGCGCCGTCGGAGCGCCGCGGGCTTTCGCGCCTGGGCACCGGCGCCGAGCGCTCGCTGCTGATGCGCGTGCTGCGCGGGCTGCCCGGCGTGGACGTGCGCATCGTCGCGGACCCGGCGCTGCGCGAGCACAAGGGCGAGGCATCGATGCTCGCCGAGCCCGCCGCCGAGGCCGATTGAGCGCCGGCGGGCGCCGCTGGCGGCTGGCCGGCTAAACGCGGCGTAAAACTCGCGGCGCCGGGCAGGGCGCCGGCTAAACGCCTCGTAAGACTATTCAGGCGCACGCAACCCCGAGCGCCCTACCCTGTTGCCCATCGATATGAGACCAACACGCCGTCCGCTCCCGCTCGCCGTCATCTCGGCGCTCCTCGCCGCGCTTGCGCTGCTCGCCATCGCCCAGGCCGACGCGGCGGGCACGCGTGCCGGCCGCGGCGCCACGGTCCGCGCCCATGCCGCCACGGTCCGCGCCCACGTCGCCAGCTCGTATCAGACCGGCATCGGCAACGAGAGCCCGAAGATGTTCGCGAACCCGCTGTACCAGCAGCTGCACACGAAGATCGTGCGCTACGTCGTCCCCTATGACGCGGTCGCACACCCGTACTCGCTGGATCAGGCGATCAGGTTCATCGACGCTGCCCAGACGGCCCACCAGCAGATACTCGTGGCCTTCTACCACTCGGAATACACGCCCACGCGGCTGCCGAACATCTCGAGCTACCAGCGCGACGTGCAGAAGTTCGTGAAGCTGTTTCCGCAGGTCAAACAGTATGAGTCGTGGGACGAGTCCAACCGCGGCAACGTCGCCAAAGCGTTCTCGAGCCCCTCGGCCGTGACGGCGGCCAAGTACTACCAGGCGCTCTTGCGCGTGTGCAAGGGCTGCAGCGTGATCGGGTTGGATGTGCTCGATGCGGCCGTGATCACGCCGACGCTGCGCTACATCTCGGAATTCAAGCACGAGATCAGCCATCTGGAGACGGTCATGCCGAAGATCTGGGGCCTGCACAACTACTCCGACGTCAACCGCCTGGAAAGCTGGCGCACACGAGAGCTCGTGAAGGCGCTCGGCGGCCAGGTGTGGCTGACCGAGACCGGTGGGCTCGTGCAATTTGCCCCCTACTTCCCGAACAGCCACGGCTCCGGCTTGACGCGCGCCGCGAAGGTGCTCAAGTACATGTTCGCGCTCGCCGGCGCGCTGCCGCAGATCAAGCGCCTGTACGTCTACGACTGGACCAAGGGCACGACGAGCAGCATCAAATTCGACGCCGGGCTGACGAATGCGAAGGAACAGCCGCGCGCGGGCTATGTCGTCGTCTGCCGGCAGCTGCGCGCCGCGAAATGCGGCGTGAAGATCGCAAGCAATTGAGCCGGGCGGGCAGCGCCGAGCGGTTGACGAGCGTGGAGTCCGGCGCCCGCGCGTCGGTCAGCCGCTGAGCGCGGGCTGCGCTTGCGCTTCGGCGCCCGCGCCGCGCCGCTCGGACGGTCGCTCGGTCTGGTTGCGCGTCAGGCGCATCGTCGCGAGCGCGACCAGCGCGGCGACGGCAGCGACCAGCGCGAGCGTCTCCAACGGGTATCTGGCGCCGGTGTGCAACCGCAGGTTGAACGCGGTGTCGTCGCCGGCTTTGTAGATGCTCTCGAGTCCGGCGTGGTCGATCCCGAGCACGGTCGGCGCAAGCGCTGCGAACAGCGCCCAGGCGAGCAGCGCCACGAGGCCCCATCGCAGCGTCGCCACAGAGAGCCGCAGCCGCGGCGTTGCGCACACCGCTACGAGCAGGGCCGCGCCGGCAGCGAGGAGGAACGGCCAGATGCCGCCCCAGCCGCGGCCCAGCCCGTACGCGGACGCGATCGTCGGCTGAAAGAATCCCTGTGAGAGAAAGCGCATCCAGGTGACGGTCTCGGTCTCGTAGCCGACGAGCGGGTGGGTGATCGTGGCGATCACGGTCGTCGTGATCGAGATCGCAGCGAGCGCGATCGTGGGGCCGGGGAAGCGCTTGAGCGCGAGCGCGATCGGGAAGCCGAGGAATGGCAGCAGCGTGATCAGGAAGCGCGGACCTACCGAACCGCCGCCGAACGGCAGGTAGTAGCCCGAGTTGTAGCCGAGGAAGCACAGGCAGACGCCGCCGATCGTGAGCGCCTCGGCTCGCCGTCCGCGCCGGTAGAGCATCACGGTGCCGATCGCGCCCATCAGCAGCACGGGCGAGAGCGTCAGCAGCCCCCGCGAGTCGAACAGCAGCGTGCTCAGCACGCGCAGGCTCGGCGCGCCGATCCCGAAGAAGCCTTTCTGCTGGCGCGGAACGTCGGAGTAGGCGAGGTGCGTCCACGAGCGAAAGGCGTAGTGGTTGTAGAGCAGCAGCGGGACGATCCCGGCGAGGCCGCCCGCGACGTAGGCGCCGCCGCGCGTGAGCACGCCGCGCGGCGTGAGCGAGTCGCGCCGCGACAGCAGGAAGCCGCCGAGCACGAGCGCCGCGAAGAACGTCGGGTACTCGGAGGAGAACGCGTAGCCCATCGCGAGGCCGGCGAGCGCGAGCAGCATCGCGCTCGGCGGCCCCTCGCGCTCGCGCAGCATCAGCCAGAAGGCGGCGAAGCTGAGGAACGCGGTGAACACGTGCGAGAACAGCATCTGCGAGAACGTCGCCAGCATCGTGCCGAGGCCGAGCACGACCGCGGTCGCGACGCCGTAGCCGGGCTCATAGCGCTCCGCCACCCGCCACACGAGCGCCACCAGCAAAAGCCCCGGAAGCACGTTGCCCCACAGGCCGATCAGGTAGATCATCTCGTCGCCCGGATGGTCCGGGGGTGCCACGTGCGCGTCCGTCCACGATTCCGCCCCGACGAGGTTCAGGGCGTTGTAGAACGGCAGCACGAACAGCGCGAGGCCGGGCGCGCGCGCGGAGTAGTAGTGCCCCTTGTAGAAGACCTTGTCGCCGGTGTTGGACTGGTAGCGGTCGATCGTCGTCTGGTCGTCGTTCAGCGCGCGCGTCAGGTCGTAGTGGGAGGTCTGGTTCCAGGAGAAGCTCTGGATCATCACCGCCGAGGCCAGTCCCACGAGCAGGACCGCCGCCAGTGCAAGGCGCGGACGCGTCATTCGTCGGTGCCGTGCAGGGCCTTGGGCCCGGGCCCGATCTCGTAGATGAAGACCGAGCCGACCTGTCGCCGCGTGATGCCCAGGCCGGCGATCGGTTTGCGCGCGTTCGCGGCGGGGTCGTCGGGCTCGGGGAAGACCCAGCCCTGCTCGGGCGGCAGGCCCTTCGGCAGCACCGTGTGCAGCACGACCGTGCGGATGCCGGAATAGCGCAGCTTCTCGACGCTGGCCTTGTCGGGAAAGCCGCTCATGCCGCCGCGCAGATCGTCCTCGGCGGGGATGTCGAAGGTGCTCTCGCCGTTGGCGATCTTGGGGAAGCCGTCGGTCGAGAAGTACTGCCAGACGCGGTCGAGCGCGCCGTCGGTGGGTAGGTCGATCAACGGTCCAGGCAGGCCGATCTCCGCCGTCGCCGGTCGCGGCACGAGCGGGTGGCCGAGGTGCCCGGCGCCTTCGCCGAGGATGCCGATCAGCAGCACCGCTCCCGCGAGCGCCGGCAGGCCGAGCGCTGGCAGCGCGAGCGCTCCTCGACGCAGAGCCGGCGTGCCGTCGCTCCGCCCCTCCGGGGCGAGCTTGCCGTTGCCATTGCCGAGAGCTGTGGCGGACGCGTCGCCGTGGGACCGTCGCCGCCGCTCGTTCCAGGCCCCGATCCGCTGCGCGAGCAGCTGCGCGCCGGCGCCCGCGAGCAGCGCGTAGAACAGCGTCGCGAGCGTGAAGATGCGTCCGGGCACGCGCACGCCGTCCCAGCCTGGCGCGTAGTCGTAGAGCAGCCGGTACGGATAGCCGGCGCCGGTCAGGCCGAGGCCGAGCGCGAGGATCGAGCAGACGACGATGCCGGCGAGCAGGCCGACGCGCAATCGGCGCGTGTACGGATGTCGCGGCCCGTCCGCGTTGTCGGCACGGCCCGCGTCGTCCGCCGGGCCCGCGTCGTCCGCCCCGCCCGCCTCGTTCGCCCGGCCCGCCTCGTTCGCCGGGCCCGCGTCGTCCGCCCCGCCCGCGTCGTCCGGGCCGCGCGTCCGGCCCACCCCGAGGAGTCCGACCAGCGCGAGCACGAGGATCAGGCCGCCCGGGAAGAACACGCTCTCGTTCTTGGAGTTGACTTTCGCGCGCATGCCGGACGTGAGCGAGCCCCAGACGCGGTTCTCGGAGGAGGCGCCGAGCAGCGCGGCGGGGCCGGCGGAGTAGGTTTCGACTTCCTTGATCGTGCGCTTGGCGGTCGGGTAAAGCGCGGCGACGCGCAGGTACGGGCGCGCCTCGTACACGGTGATCGCGCCGACGGCGACGATGCCGATCAGCGTGACCGCGAGCAGGCGTCGCGGGACGAGCGTTCCGCGCGTGCCGGTCGCGGCCGGCTGCCAAGCCGGGCCGGGGCTCAGACGTCCGCGCCACCAGAACACGAGCACGAGCAGCGCGAGCAGCGCCAGGAGGTAGGCGTACTGCAGGCCGAGCGTGAAGCCGAGGCTGATCTGCCAGGCCGACAGCAGCCAGCCGGCGAGCACGAGTCCGCGTGAGTCCCGGCGATAGCCGCGCAGCAGCAGGAACAGGCCGCAGGCGAGGCCGCCGGAGGAGATCACCTGAAAATGGCCGGCCTCGGTCACGCGGTAGGGCGCGTATGCGAAGGCGAGCCCGGTTGCGGCGGCTCCCAGCCGGCGCAGTCCCAGCTCGCGCGCGAGCAGGTACGCGCCCACGAAGCAGAACGACCAGATCCATAGGAAGATGAGGTTGTAACGGACGAGCGTGGCGAGGGTGCCCGAGCCGACGAACGCGACCGGCCCGTAGCCGAGCAGCGAGTCCGAGAACGCGAGGCTGAACGGATGCGGATAGAAGGCGTTCGAGTCGAAGACGTTCAGCGGGTGGTGGAGCATCGCGTGCCCCACCCATGCGATCTGCCACGCGGTGCGCACGGGGTCGCCGAGATCGGGGGCGATGCGGCTGCCCATGTGCAGGACGAGCGGCCAGCTCGTGAGGATTGCGAGCAGCAGCCCGGCCAGCGCCACGAGCGCGACCTCGGCGCGGTCGATCGCCGGCGAGGGCGCCCAGCGGCCGAGTCGGGCGACGGCGTCTGTGGAGGCTGGCGGCGTCGCGCCGCCTGCCGCGCTGACGCCATCGTGAGGCTCGGATGATTCGGGCGGCGTGCGTGGCGGGCTGGGAAGACCAGTGCTCATGGCCTGCTTGTGTTCGAAGCCGCGCGGATCGGCGCAGCATACGGGAGCGGCCTGCTGCGTTGCGTAGTACGCGCGGCGCGCGTTTGTGACATCCCAAACTATGCGCTTTACGTCAGACTAGGCCGGTGAAGGTTCTCGTTGTCGGAGCGGGCGGCGTAGGCGCGGCGTTCGCCGCGATCGCGCAGCGCCGCGCGGCGTTCTCGCGGGTGGTGCTCGCGGACGTGGCGCTCGAGCGGGCGGGTGCGGTGGTCGAGCGGCTCGGAGAGCCCGATCGCTTCACGGCCGAGCGCGTCGACGCGTCCAGCCGCGAGGAGCTCGTCGAGTTGATCGAGCGCGTGCGGCCGGACGCCGTTCTGAACGCATGCGATCCGCGCTTCAACGAGCCGATCTTCGCGGCCTGTTACGACGCTCGCGTCACCTACTTGGACATGGCGATGACGCTCTCGCACCCGCATCCCGAGCGCCCGTATGAGCTCACGGGCGAGATGCTTGGCGAGGCGCAGTTCGCGCGCGATCAGCAGTGGCAGGACGCGGGCCTGCTGGCGCTGGTCGGCATCGGCGTCGAGCCCGGTCTGTCGGACGTCTTCGCGCGCCACGCGGCCGACGAGCTGTTCTCGAGCATCGATGAAGTGGGCGTCCGCGACGGCGCCGACCTGATCGTCGAGGGCTATGACTTCGCGCCGACGTTCTCGATCTGGACGACGATCGAGGAGTGCCTGAACCCGCCGCTGATCTGGGAGCGCGAGCGCGGCTTCTACACGACGGCGCCCTTCTCCGAGCCCGAGGTGTTCGAGTTCCCTGAGGGCATCGGCAAGGTCGAGTGCGTCAACGTCGAGCACGAGGAGGTCGTGCTGATCCCGCGCTGGGTGCGGTGCGAGCGCGTGACGTTCAAGTACGGGCTCGGTCGGGAGTTCATCGACGTGCTGGCAACGCTGCACAAGCTCGGGCTCGACTCGACCGAGCCAGTGTCGGTGCGCGGCGTGCGGGTCGCCCCGCGCGACGTCGTCGCCGCGGCGCTGCCCGATCCGGCGACGCTGGGAGAGCGGATGAGCGGACGCACGTGCGCGGGCACCTGGGTGACGGGCACGGGTAGGGACGGCCAGCCGCGCTCGACGTACCTCTACCACGTCGTCGACAACGAGACGACGATGCGCGAGTACGCCAGCCAGGCGGTCGTGTGGCAGACAGCCGTCAATCCTGCGGTCGCGCTCGAGCTGCTCGACCGCGGCGAGTGGCGGGGCACGGGCGTGCTCGGGCCGGAGGCGTTCCCGCCGGCGCCGTTTCTCGAGCTGCTGGCGGCGTACGGGTCGCCGCATGGGCAGCTGGAGGTGCCGCGGAGCTAGGCGCGTGCGCGCTCAGAAGTCCACGCGCGCCGGGACGGGTCCGGCCGGCGGCGGCTGCTCGAGCAGGCCGCGCGGCGCGGTTTCGGTCTTGCGTGAGAAGAACTCGCGGAAGTACGGACGCGAGATCAGCATGATGACGAAGCCGAGGATCATGCCGCCGATCCCCATCCACAGTGGCAGCGTGATGCCGAGGATGGGCTTCGACGAGACGTTTTCGGCGTGTCCGTAATAGAACGCGGCACGGATGCCGACGCCGAACAGCATCAATCCGCCGAGCACGGGACCAAGTCCGAGGAGCAGGAAGTTGCGCGCGTTTTCGGTCAGGTCGCGTCGGTAGTACCAGGCGCAGGCGACGCCGGTGAAGCCGTAGTAGAAGCAGATCGGAAACCCGATTGCCGCGATCGAGTCTTCGAGCACGCTTTCGGAGAGCACGAGCAGCGGCACCGTGACGATGATCGACAAGAGCCCGAAGCCGAGCGTTGAGACGGTGGGCGTCAGGTAGCGCTTGTGCACGCGCGCCAGCAGGCTCGTGACGGCTTTCCAATGTGCCATCGACAGCGTCGTGCGAGCGGTGGGAAGGATCGTGGTCTGCGTGGAGGCCGACGCCGAGGTGAGGACCGAGATGATCAGCAGCTTGTTGAGCGGTTCTCCGAGCACGCCCTTGCCGAGCGCGTTGAGGACGTCGGCCGCGTTTTCTTCGTTCGCGAGGAAGGCCGTGCCGTGGAAGGCCTGGGCGCCGGCGGCGACGACGAGGTAGATGAAGACGAGCAGCAGCGTCGAGATCACCGCTGCCTTTCCGGGTCCCTCGGCGGGATCCTCGGACTCCTCGTTGACGGCCACGCCGGAATCCCAGCCCCAGTAGATGAAAACGCCGAGCAGTACCGCGACGACGAGGTCGCCGAAGTTCATCGCGAACGGGTCGAACCAAGACAGCGACGGCTGAATCGAGTGCGCTGGCGGATGGCTGCCGTAGACCTTCACCAGCGCGACGACCGCGAACAGGCCGAGAATGCACACCTCGGCGGACAGCAGCGCGCGCTGAATCGCAGCGGACAGCTCGATGCCGCGATAGCAGATCCACGTCATGATCGCGATCCACAGGATCGCCGCGACGATGACCGCGGCTTTCGATTCGCCGAGTTCTGTGAAACCGAAGAGCTTGAACGTATAGATCGCGGCGATGTCCGACAGCGAGGCCATCACGATCACGTCGGCGAGGAAGATCGCCCAGCCGTTCATCCAGCCGGTCGCAGGGCCGAAAGCGCGGGTCGTCCACGCGAACGTGGTGCCGGCGTCGGGATCCGCGCGGTTGAAGTACTTGTACGCCGAGGCGACGAGCAGCATCGGCACGAACGACACGAGCAGCACGGCGGGCGCGTGCACCCCGACCCCGGTGACGGCGACGATGAAGCCGAGCGTGGCCGCCAGCGAGTACGCGGGCGCGGTCGACGCCACGCCGATGACGATGTTCGAGATGTAGCCGATCGCGCCTTTCTTCAGGCCCTTGTCCATCACGCCGGATGCGGCGGGAGATCCGGATGCGGCGGCACCTTCGATGGCCATCAACGGCTCCTCTCCTGGGATGCGGCGGACATGCGCGCTGTTGTGAAGAAAAGTTACGGTCCGGGACGGCGGACGCGCAATGGGCGCGATCCCCAAAACGTCCAGATGTAATTAGACGAGTCGTACAATGGCTGTGGAATTTGTTGACCTCGCGGCTCATTGAGCTGCATATGGCGAGCGGGTAGCGTTGTCCCGAGTGTCTAGTCAGCTAAATGGAGGAGGCAGTCCGCTGATGTCTGGCGATCTTCAAGAGCAGGCAAAGCGCCATCTGTGGATGCACTTCACGCGCATGGGCTCATACGCGCAGCACGAGGTTCCGGTGATCGTGCGCGGCGAGGGCTGCTACGTGTACGACGAGCACGGCAAGCGCCACCTGGACGGCCTGTCGGCGCTGTACTGCGTGAACATCGGCCATGGCCGCGCGGAGCTGGGCGAAGCGGCGGCGGCGCAGGCCAAGGAGCTCGCGTTCTACACGAACTGGAGCTATGCGCACCCACGCTCGATCGAGCTGGCGACGCGCATCGCCGAGCTGGCGCCGGGCGATCTGAACAGGGTGTTCTTCACCTCGGGCGGCTCGGAGGCGGTCGAGTCGGCGTGGAAGCTCGCGAAGGCCTACCACGCGGCGAAGGGCGAACCGTGCCGGCACAAGCTGATCTCGCGCGTCCTCGCATACCACGGCACCTCGATGGGGGCGCTGACGGCCACTGGGCTGACGCCGCTGCGCACGCCGTTCGAACCGCTGACGCCGGGCGGCATCCACGTGGCGAATACGAACTCCTATCGCTGGGACGAGGACCGCGACCCGTTGTGGGCGGCGAACGAGATCGAGAAAGCGATCGAATTCGAGGGTGCGGAGACGGTGGCGGCGGTGATCCTCGAGCCAGTGCAGAACGGCGGCGGCTGCTTCACGCCGCAGGACGGTTACTTCCAGCGCGTGCGCGAGATCTGCGATCGCCACGGCGTGCTGTTGATCTCCGACGAGGTGATCTGCTCGTGGGGGCGCCTCGGCCACTGGTTCGGATGCGAACGCTTCGGCTACGAGCCGGACATGATCACGACGGCGAAGGGCATCAGCTCGGCATACGCGCCGCTGGGCGCGGTGATCGCGGCCGACCGCGTGGCGGAGCCGTTCCTGCACGGCAAGGCGATCTTCAACCACGGCTTCACGTTCGGCGGGCACCCGGTGTCGTGCGCGGTGGGTCTCGCGAACATCGAGATCCTGGAGAACGAGCGGCTGAACGAGAACGTGCTCGCGAACGAGGGCGCGTTCAGGGAGATGCTCGACAGCCTGCGCGAGGTGCCGATCGTCGGCGACGTGCGCGGCGCGGGCTATTTCCACGCGATCGAGCTGGTGAAGGACAAGGACACGAAGGAGACGTTCGACGCGGCGGAATCGGAGCAGCTGCTGCGCGGCTTCCTCTCCGGCGAGCTTTACAACCGCGGATTGATCTGCCGCACGGACGACCGCGGCGACCCGATCGTGCAGCTGTCGCCGCCGCTGATCGCGGGCCCGCAGCAGTTCGAAGAGATCGAGGCGGTCCTGCGTCCCGTGCTCAGCGAGGCTTCGGAGCGGATGGAGCGGTGGAGCTCACTGTCGCGAGCCTGATCGACGAGCTCGGGCTGGAACTGGCCAGCGGCCAGGAGTCCGCGGGCGCGCACGTGCGCTGGGTGCACAGCACCGAGCTGCCGGACCCGACGCCGTGGCTGAAAGGCGGCGAGCTGCTGCTGAGCACCGGCATCCAGCTGACCGGTCCGAAGTCCCAGCGCGAGCTGATCGGACGGCTCGCCGACCACGAGATCGCGGGCCTGGGCTTCGGCACCGGCTTCGCACACAAACGGCTGCCGGCAGCGCTGGTGAACGCGGCGCGAAGCCGCGGCTTCCCGTTGTTCGAGGTGCCGTACGAGCTGCCGTTCATCGCGGTCACCGAGCGCGCGTTCGCGCGGCTGCTCGACGAGCGCTACGAGCTGTTGCAACGGACGATGGTCGGCGACGTGCTCGCGGAGGTGCTGACGGGGCACCTGTATCCAGAGGACCTGCAGGCGCGCCTGCGTCCGTTTGGGATCGGCGAGCGGGTGGCCGTGCTCGCGTTCAGGCTGGGCGAGGTGAGTGCGGCGGCGGCGCTCGTGGAAGCGATCTTGAAGCGCGAGCGCGTGGCGAGCCTCGTGGCGATCCGCGCGGGTCTCGTGTGCGCGGTGATCGACCCGGGCGCGGCGGGCGACGCGAGCGGCTCGCACGCGCAGTCGCGGCCGATGGAGCTCGCGCGCAAGATCCGCGCCGAGCTGGCGGGCCGCTTCGGCAGCGTGCGGGCGGGAGCGAGTCGCGCGACCGCGACGCACTCGCTGCGGATGGCGTTCCACGAGGCGCGTTGTGCGCTGGAGGCCGTGCGGCTGCGTAACGGCAATGCGCCAGAGGTGGCCTCCTACGCGGACCTGGGGGCGTTTCAGCTGCTGCTGTCGCTGCAGGACGATGAGGCACTGAGCTCGTACTGCCGCAGCGTGCTCGACCCGATCGAGCACGGCGAGGGCGAGTACGGCGACGAGCTCGT